>JAUMFR010000094.1:0-9592 GCA_032119755.1 Solirubrobacterales bacterium
GCGACGGAGATGCCACGCAGTGCCGCGACGTCCTCGGGGCGACGGAGCATGTGGATTCCATCCATCGTCGCCTTTACGAGATTGATCGGGTTCTGAGTCCCGATGCTCTTGGTCAGGATGTCTCGGACTCCACCGAGTTCGAGAACCGCTCGGACTCCGCCTCCAGCGATCACCCCGGTACCGGGACTGGCCGGGCGCAGCACGACATGCCCCGCTCCATATCGTCCAATCACACGGTGCGTGATCGTCTGGCCGTACTTCGGTACACGGATCAGGTTCTTGCGGGCGTCCTCGACCGCCTTCTGGATCGCAAGCGGTACCTCGCGGGCCTTTCCGTAGCCGATTCCCACCACGGATTCCTCGTCACCCACCGCGACCAACGCGGTGAACGAGAAGCGACGGCCGCCCTTGACTACCTTGGCGACGCGGTTGATCTCGATCACGCGTTCCTGCAGATCGAGTCCCTTCGGGGATACTTGTTCGACGGTCATGGTCCCTCCGAAGGTAGCTGTATCGAGTGGTCTTCAACGAGTCGGTTCGTCATCAGAACTTGAGCCCTCCCTCGCGAGCGCCATCCGCGAGCGCCTTCACTCGTCCGTGGTACTGGTAGCCGCCGCGATCGAATACGCAAGTCTCGACGCCCGCCTGCTTCGCGCGAGCCGCGATCTCCTCGCCGGCTTTCTTCGCCTGATCCATCGGCTTCATCGAACGAAGCGCAGGCTCGGTCCAATTGACCGCTGCGATGGTCTGACCTGTGTCGTCGTCGATCAGCTGTGCAAAGACTCCCCGATTGGAGCGATAGACCGACAGGCGAGGCCGATCTGCAGTGCCGCGAATCTTGGCGCGAACGCGGCGGCGGCGGCGAAGCCTCCTCTGCTCTGCTGTGGGTATTGCCATCGTCTAGGCCCTCTTCCCCACCTTGCGGGTTACGTGCTCGTCGTCATAGCGGATGCCCTTTCCCTTGTAGGGCTCGGGCGGTCGGTGACGTCGGATCCGGGCTGCGATCTCGCCGACCAGTTGCTTGTCGATCCCTTTCACGATCACTTCAGTCGGCTCAGGAACCTCGAACTCGATGCCGTCCGGAGCCTCCACCTGAACCGGATGAGAGAAGCCGAGCGCGAGTTCGAGCGACTTGCCCTTGAGCTGGGCCCGGTAGCCGACTCCCTGGATCTCGAGCTTGCGCTCGAACCCTTCGGTCACCCCTTGGACCATATTCGCGATAAGGCTCCTGGTCAGCCCGTGCAGGGCTCGATGATCTCCGCGGTCGGTCGGTCGTTCCACGACCACCTCACCGTCTGTCACCTCGACCCTCATCGCGGTGGAGATGATCTGCGTCAACTCTCCCTTCGGCCCCTTCACGGTGACCGAGCCAGGCTTGACCTCTACCTCGACCCCTTCGGGTACGGGCACGGGTTTACGGCCGATACGGCTCATGCCGAACCTCCGTTACTCCAGCTGCGATGGGTTGAGCGCTCACCAGACATGCGCAACCACCTCTCCGCCCACGCCCTTGCGACGGGCTTCATGACCGGTCATCACTCCCGAGGAAGTGGAGACGATCGTCGTTCCCATTCCACCCAGGACCTTCGGGATCTGCGAGGTCTCGACATAGCGACGGCGGCCGGGGCGGGAAACCCGCTCCATCCCACTGATGACCGGCAGCCTGTCGTCCGTGTACCGAAGCTTCACGGTGATCTCTTGACCGACACGCGCGTCGGCAATCGAGAAATCAGCGATGTAGCCCTGCTCCTTCAGGATGCGCGAGATCTCGCGCTTGAGGTTGGAGGCAGGGATGGTCACCTCGTCGTGCTGGGCGGCGAGAGCGTTGCGCACTCGGGTCAGGTAGTCGGCTATCGGATCGGTCTGCATCTCTTCCTCACCAGCTCGACTTCGTCATCCCGGGCACATGCCCCTTGTGTGCGGCCTCGCGAAGGCAGATCCGACAAAGCCCGAACTTGCGGTAGTAAGCGCGGGAGCGCCCGCACTTGCGGCACCGGTTGTACCCGCGCACCTTGTATTTGGGTTTGCGCGACTGACGCACCTTCTGGGAAGTCTTGGCCACTAGCCGTCCTCTCCTTCGTTGCCTTCACTGGATTCACCATCGGCGGCGGAGTCCCCTGAGGAATCCTCGTCGCCCTCTCCTGCCTCCGTCTCGCCACCTTCACCTTCCTCACCCTCTTCGGGCTTCTCGGGGGTGGCGTAGGCATCGGGATTCTCCTCCTTGAGCTGCTCGAGCGCTGCAGCCTCGGCCTCTGCGCGCTTCTGGGCCTCTTCCTGCTTGCGTCGCTCCTCCTCTTCGGCAGCCTTGTCGACCTCGCCCGGTCGGCCGTCGGCCGCGAAAGGCATCCCGAGAGCATCGAGCAGGGCGAATCCTTCGATGTCGGTGGCTGCCGTAGTGGCGATGATCACGTCGAGACCCCGCACCTGGTCGATCGCGTCGTAATCGATCTCGGGGAAGATGATCTGCTCCCTGATTCCCATCGAGTAGTTGCCACGGCCATCGAATGAACGGGGATTGAGACCGCGGAAGTCCCGGATTCGGGGGATCGAGATCGAACAGAGACGATCGAGGAACTCCCACATCCTCGCCCTTCGCAAAGTCACTGCGAGCCCAACCGGCATTCCCTCGCGCACCTTGAATGTTGCGACCGACTTCTTGGCCCTCCGGATGTTCGGGCGCTGACCGGCGATCACGGTGAGTTGCTCCATCGCGGCCTCGAGCAGCTTGGTGTCCTGCTTTGCCTCCCCGACGCCCATATTGAGGACGATCTTGTCGAGGTTAGGCGCAGCCATCGGCGATGAGTATCCGAAGCGCTCGATCAGGCCAGGCAGGACCTCCTGCTCATAGCGTTCCCGCAAGCGCGGAGGCGGTGCAGCCTGCTTCTGCTGGGTCGTGGCCTCCATCAGTCGATCTGCTTTCCGCTGCGGGCCGCGATGCGACGGCGCTTGCCATCCTCGGTTCGCTCTATCCGCACTCTGGTCGGCTTGTTCCCGTCGGGATCGATCAGCATCACGTTGGAGGCGTTGATCGGACCCTCCCGCTCGATGATCCCGCCCTCATCGCCCTTCTTGGCGTCCTCCATCGTCCTCGGGCGCTGATGCCGCTTGAGCATGTTCAGCCCCTCCACGTAGACGCGGTTCTTCTTGGGCTCGGTGCGCAGGACCTTGCCGGCCTTGCCTTTTTCCTTGCCGGCGATGACGATCACCTGATCGTCCTTGCGGATGCGGAGCTTGCCCATCAGAGGACCTCCGGTGCGAGGCTGATGATCTTCATGAAATTGCGATCGCGGAGTTCACGGGCGACGGGACCGAAGATGCGGGTTCCTCGTGGGTTCTGCTGTGGATCGATCAGTACAGCGGCGTTCTCGTCGAAGGAGATGTAGGTGCCATCGCTGCGGCTCAGCTGCTTGGTCGTGCGAACTACCACCGCTTCGACGACCTCACCCTTGCGAACGGATCCGCGAGGAGTCGCCTGCTTGACGGTTGCCGTGATCACGTCTCCCACCCTGGCGTAGCGTCGATGCGACCCGCCCTTGACACGGATACAGAGGATCTCCCGTGCTCCGGAGTTATCAGCGACCTTGAGCCTGCTCTCTTGCTGGATCATGTCTTGCCGCCTACTTCGCCTTCTCGAGGATCTCGGTCAGCCTCCAACGCTTGGTCTTGGAGATCGGTCGGGTTTCGACTATCTGCACGAAGTCACCGTCGCCGGCCTCGTTGCGCTCGTCGTGGGCATGGAGCGTCTGGGATCTGCGAACGATCTTCTCGTAGACGGGGTGACGCCTCGCGACATCGATGCGTACGGTGATCGTCTTGTCGCCCTTGCTTGAGACGACCATCCCTTGGCGGATCTTGCGGCCCACGGTCTCGCGCTCCGCCGGTGGGGTGCCCTCGCCACCCTTCTCCTTCTTGCCGCGGATCTTCTTCCTGTAGGCGCTCCGGTTCTTGCCGGCCTGCTTGCGGCTCTCGCTCCGTTCCTTGACTCGCTCCTCGGTCGAACGCTGGGGACCAGCCTCATGCGGCTGACGCGACCGCTCGAGCCGAGCCTTCGCCTTCCAGTCGAGTTCCTCGTCGTCTCCAGGCGCTCCACCGCCGTCACCAGCGTCTTCAGCCGGGGCCTCGTCCTTCGGGGCGTCTTCAGCCGGGGCCTCGTCCTTCGGGGCGTCTTCAGCTGGGGCCTCGTCCTTCGGGGCGTCTTCAGCCGGAGCCTCGTCCTTCGGGGCGTCGTTCTTCTCTTCCACGTTCTCGTTCTTCTCTTCGTCGGCGGCCATGATCAGGAGGTCAGCTCCTTCTCGATGTCGATTCCCCGTTGCCTTGCGACCGTTAGCAACCGTGCGAAATCACGCTTGGAGACGCCCAGACTCGCGGTGTTATCCAGCTCACCGGTGCTGTGCTTGATACGCAATGCGAAGCGCTCTCCGTGGGCACGCTTGAGAGCCTCCACGAGTTCCTCGTCCTTCATCGAATGGAGTTCACTTGCCTTGGTCACTCGCCCGCCCCCTCTCGCCGGACTACCTTGGTCCGGATCGGGAGCTTGGAACCGGCGAGGGTCATCGCTTCCTTGGCGAGATCGTCCGGGACACCCGCGATCTCGAACATCACCCGCCCGGGCTTGACCACGGCTACCCAGCCTTCCGGGTTGCCCTTTCCGGAGCCCATCCTGGTCTCCGCAGGCTTCTTGGTGACCGGCTTGTCGGGGAACACGGTGATCCAGACCTTGCCGCCACGCTTGATCTTTCGGGTCATCGCGACTCGGGCAGCCTCGATCTGGCGATTGGTTATCCAGCCACGCTCCATGGCCTTCAGCCCATACTCGCCGAAGCTGACTGCAGTACCGCCCTTCGAGTTGCCTCGTCGGCGGCCACGCATCTGTTTGCGGTGCTTGACCCGCTTGGGCATCAACATCAGCGCTCGTCCTCGACTTCCTCGCCACCGCGGTTTCGATAACCCTCGGGCATGACCTCACCCTTGTTGATCCAGCACTTGACCCCGATCCGACCGGTGGTGGTCTTGGCCTCGACGAACCCGTAGTCGATGTCGGCGCGGAGGGTATGGAGAGGGACGCGACCCTCGGAGTAGCCCTCGGTACGGGCCATCTCTGCCCCGCCGAGCCGGCCGGAAACCTGGACCTTGACACCCTCTGCCCCAGAGCGAATGGCCGAGGTGAGAGCCCGACGCATTGCGCGACGGAAGGCGACACGATTCTGCAGCTGTTCGGCGATCGCCTGAGCGACTAGCTGTGCGTCCAGCTCGGGGCGCTTGATCTCCTTGATATTCACCTTGACCGCCTTGCCGGTGAGCTTGTGCAGCTCCCGGCGCAGAGCGTCCACCTCGCTGCCGGACTTGCCGATCACGATTCCCGGACGCGCCGTGAAGATGTCAACGGTGATCTCCTGAGCGGACTTCTGGATCTGTATGTCCGAGAGACCGGCATGGGCCAGTTTCTCCTCGATGTGCTCACGGATCGCGATGTCCTCCATCAGGTAGTCGGCGTAGTCGCTCTCGGTGAACCAGTTGGACTTCCAGTCCTGGATGTAGCCGACGCGGAATCCGATCGGGTGGATCTTCTGGCCCATTACTTCTCGCCTCCCGCCTTCAACGCGACCTTGATGTGACTGGTGCGTTTGTTGATCCTGGTTGCCCGGCCGAGGGCTCTCGGACGAAAGCGGCGGAGGGTCGGACCCTCATCGACCGTGATCTCGGTGATACGCAGATCGTCGGCCACCAGATCATGGTTGTGCTCTGCGTTCGACGCGGCGGAATTGACCAGCTTGGCGATGTCCTGGGCGGCACTGCGCGGTGAGAACCTGAGCAGAGCGATCGCCTCCGGAACCGGCATTCCGCGAACCTGATCGGCCACCAGACGGGCCTTCCGTGGAGCGATTCGCACGTAGCTCGCCTTGGCCCGTACGACCGGAGACTCGACCGGCGTCTGCTTCTTCTCGGTCTCGGCGGCCTCCTTCTTCGCAGGTGCAGGCTTCTTTGCCGCAGGCTTCTTTGCCGCAGGCTTCTTTGCCGCAGGCTTCTTTGCCGCAGGCTTCTTTGCAGGAGCGGACTTCTTTGCAGGAGCGGACTTCTTTGCAGGAGCGGACTTCTTTGCCGCAGGCTTCTTTGCCGCTTCGGACTTGTCTGAGGTCTTCTTCTTTTCGTCAGCCATGACTACTCTTCCTTGCTCCCGGTTCCGGAATGGGCACGGAAAGTCCTAGTCGGGGCGAACTCGCCGAGCTTGTGCCCGACCATCGACTCCGAGATGAAAACCGGCACGTGCTTGCGGCCATCGTGGACGGCGATCGTGTGCCCGACCATCTCTGGGAACACCGTCGACTTGCGCGACCAGGTCTTGATCATGGTCTTGTCACCTGACTCGTTCATCGTGGCAACCCGCTTCAGTAGTCGCTCCTCGGCCCACGGGCCTTTCTTGGTCGAGCGTCCCATGCTCTACTTCTTCCCTCGCTTGCGGCCGCGCACGATCATCTTGTCGGAGGCCTTGCCCTTCTTACGGGTCCGGTAACCGAGCGTGGGCTTGCCCCAAGGCGTGACTGGATGACCACCGGGGGTCTTGTGAGCTTCCCCGCCGCCGTGCGGGTGATCGACCGGATTCATCGCCACGCCGCGGCTCTGTGGCCGGCGGCCCTTGTGTCGGTTGCGTCCAGCCTTGCCGATGGTGACGTTCTGGTGCTCGGAGTTGGAGAGGCTGCCGATCGTCGCACGGCACTCGCGGCGGAGCATGCGCATCTCAGACGAAGGCAACCTGAGGGTGACCATGTCGCCCTCCTTGGCCACTACCTGGATCGCGGTGCCTGCAGCACGACCGAGCTTTCCGCCCTGGCCAGCAGTCATCTCCACGTTGTGAACCACCGTTCCGGTGGGGATCGCCGAAAGTGGAAGCGCGTTGCCGGGCTTGATTTCCGCACCCTCACCAGAGCTAACCGTGTCGCCGACCTTGATCCCCTGGGGACTCAGGATGTAGTTCTTCTCTCCGTCGGCGTAGACGAGGAGCGCGATGTAGGTGGTGCGGTTCGGGTCGTACTCGATGCTTGCCACGCGAGCGGGAATCCCGTCCTTCAGGCGCTTGAAGTCGATCACCCTGTATTTGCGCTTTGCGCCGCCTCCGCGGTGCCGCGAGGTGATGCGGCCGTTGACGTTGCGGCCACCGGTGCGCTTCTTGCCCTCGAGCAGTGCTTTGGCCGGCTCGGTATCGGGGGTCAGCTCCTCCCGGATCTGGTAGGTGCTGAAGCGACGACCCGGGCTGGTCGGTTTGGTCTTGCGGAGTGCCATCAGCCCTCCACCGCCGCGCCTTCGAAGAACTCGATCCGCTCGCCCGGGGCGAGTTGGACGATCGCCTTCTTCCAAGACCGTGAACGCCCGTAGTGGAGGCCACGACGCTTGGGCTTCGCCCTCACCTTCGAGGTTCGAACCGCATCGACCTTGACGTCGAAGAGGTCCTCGACCGCATCGGCAATCTGATGCTTGTGCGCACGATCGTTGACCCGGAAGGTGTACTTGCCCGCAGCCATCAGGGCGTAACTCTTCTCGGAAACGACCGGACGGATGATGATCTGGGTCGCATCCATCAGACCGCCTCGCTCTCTGGCTCGGTGCTTGCAGGCTCAGTGTCGGTAGGCGCGTCGGTAGGCTTCCCGCTCTCGAGTCCGCCTCGCTCGACCTCTCCAGAGCGTTCAGCGAGTACCGCTAGGGCGGACTTGCTGACCGCGATCGACGCTGCCCCGATCACGTCGGCGACACCGGCGGCCGACGCTTGGGCGACGGTGACCCGGTCGATGTTGCGGAAACTCTTGGCCGCAGCATCCTCGTCGGGTCCGACGATGACCAGCAGCGGGAGGTCGGCGCCCCACTTGCTCACGCCTTGAGCCGCCTGCTTGGTGGAGGGCTCCGAGAATCCGGACGCATCGAGGACGGCCACCGATCCGCGCTCTCCGTGGACGGACAACGCGGAGCGCAGTGCGCGACGGCGCTCGCGGCGGTTCATCTTGAAGACGTACGACCGGGGCTTCGGTCCGAAGGCAGCGCCTCCGCCGTAGCGGTGGGGAACGCTCAGAGCGCCCACTCGCGCGCGACCGGTTCCCTTCTGACGCCAGGCCTTTGCGGTGGTCATCGAGACCTCGCCGCGGGTGAGCGAGGAATGGGTACCCCGGCGACGCGCAGCCAGGTCAGCACGGGCAGCCTGATGTACGAGCGACTCGTGGAAAGGCTCACCGAACAGAGCAGCGGGGAGGGACTCGCTTCCGCTGCCGCCCAGTACCGGTGCCTTCTTCGCGTCAGCCATCGCTTACCACCTCCACGGTTGCGTTCCTGGGACCCGGTACGGAGCCCACCAAAAGGAGGAGGTTCCGCTCGGTGTCGATCCTGAAGACCTTCGAACCACGCTGGGTGACCCGCTTGGCACCCATCTGACCCGGCATCTTCCTTCCTTTGAAGACTCTCGCGGGATCAGCGCTGGCACCAATCGAACCGGGCGCACGCACGTTGTGAGAGCCGTGCGACACCGGCCCGCGTCCGAAGTTGTGACGCTTGACCGTTCCCTGGAAGCCCTTGCCGATCGAGATCGCCGACACCTTGACCTTCTCACCCTGCTCGAAGGAAGCGACCGTGATCTTCTCGCCGAGCTTCGGACCGTCGCCGGACTCTCCGTCCTGCTCCGGTGCAGTCTCGGCAGCCTCTTCGGTTTTCTCTGCATCATCGCCCTCACCCTGGGGGCTCTCCTCGGGTGCGCTCTCCTCGGGTGCGCTCTCCTCGGGTGCGCTCTCCGCGACCGCGGGTGAGCCGGTGGTGATCTCCACGTCGCGGAACTCGACCAACTTGCGCATCGGAGCGGCGTCGGACTTCTTGAGATGGCCCAGCTCGGCCTTAGTCAACTTACGTTCAGCGGTCTCGATGCCAGCAAGCTGGACAGCGTCGTAGCCGTCGCGCTCGGCGTTGCGGATCGCAGTGACGACGCAGGGCCGCGCCTCGATCACCGTGACCGGTGTCGAAGTCCCGTCCTCCTCGTCGAAGATCTGAGTCATACCGAGCTTGCGTCCGATGATCGCCGCCATCAGAGCCTGATCTCCACGTCTACCCCTGCCGGGAGCGTCTCCATCCTCTGCAGTTCATCGACCGTCTTGGGGGTGGGTTGATGAATATCGATCAGTCGCTTGTGGGTGCGGATCTCGAAATGCTCCCGGGAGTCCTTGTCCTTGAAAGGAGAGCGGATCACGCAATAGACGTTCTTCTCGGTGGGCAGCGGCACTGGTCCGGACACCGACGCACCGGTCCTCTCGGCGGTCGTGACGATCTCCTGGGCAGCCCGATCTATGGCGTCGTGGTCGTACGCCTTGAGCCTGATCCTGATTTTTCCCGATGTAAGTGAGGCCATTGACCCCGAAACGCTCCTGTTTTTTTTCTCTTCCTTTTCGTGCGACGGGGGCGCCGAAGCGCCCCGGTCGAATTCCTTATGTCTTTTTCCGCCTTACCCCGCCGGCTGCCGGGGCGGCAATGTGTGAAGGGCTCCACATGGAGTGGAGCCCTTCGGTGCTACTCGATGACTTCTGTCACCACGCCGGATCCGACGGTACGGCCGCCTTCGCGAATC
>JAUMFR010000095.1:0-1780 GCA_032119755.1 Solirubrobacterales bacterium
ATGATCAAAGCCTCGCGGCGCTCGTCGGGCAACTCGCGGATCAAGCGCATGATCTGGCCGAGCTCCTCACGATCCTCCGCGATCCGCTCGGTCCCGACCGGCGCTGCGATCGGCTCCACCAGATCGATCGAGGCCTGGGGCTTGCGGGCTCGATCGCGGTAGTGGTTGTAGGCGAGGTTCTGGACTATCCGGATCAGCCAGGGGCGTAGCGAGCGACCGTCGGACTCACGCTGGGCGCGATCGAAGTGGCGATAGGCCTGGAGGAAGGCCTGCTCGGTCAGGTCCTCGGCGTCGTGATGGTTGCCCACCCGGTAGTAGGCGAAGGAGTAGACGTCGCGCAGGTGGTCGCGATACAGGCGGTCGAAGTCGCGATCGAGCGCAGCCTTGCGCTCGGGCGAGAGGTCGGCCGGCTCGCTGCCTGCCGGACGGTTTGCTGGATCGGCCACGCAGGTCACGGTAGAACGGTCCTGCCGCTCGGCCTGCAGCGTGGCGGTCATGCTGCGCTTCGCTCCCTCCCGGCGCGGCGAACCGTCTGGATCCAGGCATCGTTCGTGATCTCGCCGCGGATCAGCGCGGCGAGGCTCTCGAGCGCCTTTGCGTCGTAGCCCTTCGCCCGCAGGGTGTCCGCAATCAACGGAACCGAATCGAGCCCCTCCGAGGTCTGACCGATGATCCCGGGGATCTGCTCGGTGGTCGCCTCTCCGCGACCGAGCAGCTCCCCGGCGCGACGGTTGCGGCCCTTGGGGGCGAGCATGGTGGCGGTCAGATCCCCCACACCCGCCAAGCCGTTGAAGGTCTCGATCCTCGCGCCGCTCGCGGTGGCGTAGTCAACGCACTCCTGCCAGACCTCGGCGGCGGCGATACCGGCGGCGTTCATCCCGTGGGGCTCGCCGGCCGCGGCGGCCAGAGCGGCCGCGTTCTTGGCGGCTCCGGCCATCTCCACTCCCACTATGTCGTCGGTGCGTTCGCAGAAGAGTCCAGCGTCGTCGAAGACCTCACCGAGCTGCGCCATCAAGTCCGGGTCGGAGGTGCCGAGCACCAGGGCGGCGGTGCCCGACACGGCCTCTTTCGAATGAGCCGGGCCGCCGAGACAGGCGTAGGCACGAGCCGGAAGCCGATTGCGTACGTACTCGCTGGGGAAGGCTCCCATCGGGGACACCAGCCCCTTGCTCAGCACCAGCACGGCCGAGCGCGAGGCGACTCTCGTTCCGATCGAGCCCACCGCTGCCGGGAGCGACTTGGAGGGGACGGCGAGCACCACCAAGTCGGCTCCAGCGAGTTCTATCTCGCTGGCCCGCTTGGGGGTGAGGTTGCCGGGGAAGGGCACATCCGGCAGATACTCCTCGTTGACCCGCTTCTTGGCGAGCTTCTCGGCCTGATCTTCGGTGTGGCAGCCGAGATCTACCTCCAGCCCGCCGCGGGCCAGGAGCACCCCCACCGCAGTCCCCCAGGCACCCGCGCCGATCACGGCGGCGGTGCGCATCGGCGGCAGGCCACCCAGGTACTCCCACTGCAAGACCACGCTCGGCCAGACGCGATCGCCGACCTTCTCGGCCATCTCGGGTGACGGGTTGTCGGCCTTGGGGAAGGTCTGCGGTCGACCGATCCGGACCTTGACCTTCCTGGGGCGGATCCTCCAACCGCGGCGGACCTGCTCGCTGCCGACCACGGCAGTCGGCAGCACCGCGGCACCTGCTTCGATCGCCAACCGACCGAACCCACGACGCGGGCGGGCCAGCGAGCCGGTGCGGTGTCGCGTGCCCTCGGGGAAGATGCAGAC
>JAUMFR010000096.1:0-6093 GCA_032119755.1 Solirubrobacterales bacterium
GCTTCTCTTCCTCTGCCGGAGCGTCGGCTGCTTCCTCGGCTGCCGGCTCCTCAGCGGGTGCTTCCTCTTCCACAGACTTCTCTTCCTCGGCCGGCGCCTCGGGCTCGGCTGTGCCGCCAACGAGTTCCTGATCGCGCATTTGGCCCAATTGACTCGCCAGTCCCTGAATCATCGAACCAAGCCCGCGCACCATGCCCGTAAGTGGGCTGGCGACGATTCCCGCGAGCTGAGCGTTCAACGCGTCGCGGCTCGGCAGCTTGGAGATCGTCTTGAACTGATCCACGTCGAGCGGCTGTCCGTCCATCAGGCCGCCCTTGTACTCGAGCAACTCCCATTCGGCGCCCAGGGTGGAAAGCGTCTTGGCGGCCGCGGCGATGTCCCCTTCGACGAAGGCGAGAGCGGTCGGGCCCACCAGATACTCCTTGATCCCCTCGACCCCGGCCTGATCGGCGGCGCGCTGGGTGACCCGGTTCTTTACGACCTTGAAGGTGGTGTCCGACTCGCGCAGCCCGGAGCGAAGCTCCGATGCCTGCGGAACGCTGATCCCCCGGTAGTCGATCGCGAGCACGGCCTGGGCCGCGCCGAGCTTCTCGGCGATCTCCGCTACCGCTGCTTCTTTCTGTTCTCTGTTCATCTCGATCGGTTTCTCTGCCGCTCGACCACCGCTACGAAAAGAGCCCGCTCACAGGCGGGCTCGAAGTCGAATCGCCCGGCCGACAACGCGACGAGCGGAAAAGTCTTTCGAATCCACCTGCACCGGACTTCCGGGCCTCGTCTTGCTTGCCCCGCCGATGGTCTTTGGCAGAAGGCGAATGTAGCGGATAATGCTCGAAGCATGTTCCGACCAGCCCACCAACGAAGGATCTCTGGCAATGCGCCCACCAACCCGCTTGCCCTGATCGCCGCTGACTATCGCCGCCAGCGCGAAGAGTTGGGCGTATTGCGAGCCCTCACCTCAGAAGGTCTGCTCGCCTCGTCCGTCTACAGATTGCGGCATTGGGCCCACTGTGGCGAATCGGTCCCCTTGCGCTCGCTCTGGAAGGTGCTCCTCTACATCGCCCACCGTCTGCAGAAGGTCGTGACCGGGATCGGAATCAGCCCCTCTGCCCAGATAGGACCAGGGCTCTTCATCCTCCATTTCGGCGGGATCTTCATCAGCAGTCATGCGGTGATCGGATCGGACTGCCTGATCCTGCAGGGGGTGACCGTCGGCTCGACGATCGGTAAGTCCCCGATCACCGCGCCGATCATCGGAGACCGCGTCCGCCTGATGGCCAGCTCACTGCTGATCGGGCCGATCACCGTCGGAGACGACTCGACCGTCGCGGCCGGCGCAGTAGTGGTGAAAGACGTACCTGCTGGCGCCCTGGTCGCAGGCAACCCCGCGCAGGTGGTAGTCAGGGGAAGCTGATCCACCTCTCACCGAGCTCAGGGCGATGCGCCGGTGACCGCAGAAAAAGACGAGGGCCGGTCTGAGACCGGCCCTCGGTGGAACATGGTCGCGTTCCGCTCAGAACCGGACGGCGGCTCTCACGCCCTGCGCAGATCCCGGATCTTGGTCACGTCGGTTATTCCGGCGGACCCTTCGACCCTGATCGTGATGCGCGCGCGGGAGCCGTTGTCCTTGCGCTCCAAACGGCGGTACACGCTCCTCGGGATCAACCCCTTGAGCTGCAGACTCTCGCCCGGCTCGAGGATGGGGTTGGGGAGGATCATCTCGGTTGGGGTATTGGCGGTTCCCGGCGCCCAGGAGGTCGCATTCAGCGACAGGATCTCGCAGTTGCCGAGATTCTTGACCGGGCAAGTCACCTTGACCAACGCCGCCCTTCGTGAGCTCGGCACCCTCGCAGTATTGCCGCGGGCGTTGTCTGCCTTGGTGACGGTCGGGAACAGCGGCCTGTCGATCCCGTTGCGCACGGTCACCTCACCGCAGTCGCCGGTCTCGTAATCGAGCAACGCGGTCGGCGCGATCTGGCCGGTCTTGCCGCCAGCCCTGAGAGATGATTCGGCCTCATAAGTGGCTTGGTCAGTCTCGTCGTTGGCCGGCACGTAGACAGCGCCCAGGGTGTTCCCAGCGAAGGTCACCGTGCTCGGCGGGAATGACACATCGCGCTGGATCCCGAAGGAGTTCCGGCTGAGGTCAGCCGTAACGGTGGAAGTACCTCCCGCTCCGGAGATGTCGGCGCGTAGGATCGAGCGAGGTGTGGCGCCACAGCTCATCACGAGGTGAGGAGAGACTTCGACATTGATCTCCTCGGGGTCTACAGCGTTGACTGCACCGCCAGTCAGACCGCCGTCGATGATGATGTCGCCGTTCAGCGGCAGCAACGGGTCGCCGCCGCAGAACTGATCGAACGAGTTGAGGTCTTCGATCGTCTCCAGGCTCGGGTTGACAGTCGGACCGTCGTTGCAGCCCCACCAGTTGTTCTTCGCCTCGACAGGGCTGGTCTGCAGATTCGATGCCGGCGGCCAGGCACCCTGGTCATAGGCATCGAAGTCACTGTCGTAGTAATTCGCGAGGCCGTAGAAGTTCCGGGCGATCCGGTTGCCCTCGAGCGCCAGCTGAGTACTCTCCACGTAACCGTTGTTGGTGGAGATCACTCCGGCGAAGTTGTCGGTGAGCGAGTTGCCACGGAGCGAGGCGTCGACAGGAGATTCGACTCCGTCCACACTGAAGGGACCGAACGGCTCTACCACGGGCCCGACCGCAATTCCGAGCGAGTAGTCGGAGACGCGGTTACCGGTTGCGACAGCCGTACCACCGAACAGGTTCATCGCGACCGAAGGGACGCCGAAACCACCAGACGGGCAGTCGAAACTGTTATCGGTCACCTCGAGGTGACCTTTCTGGCCCGGAACTGCGAACGAACCCTCGTCGGGGAAGTAGGTGGGCGGCTCGTAATCAGGCGAGTCCTGAACGAACGAACCGACTCCCTGGTCCACGCACTCGAACGAGTTGCCACTCACCTCAGCCTGCTTGGTGAAGAAGGCATTCAGCACTCCGCCATCCAACTCGCTGAAGGTGGAGTCGGTGACGGTCGTCGATACGGGGCCGTATGAGGCCACGCCCGCACCGCCGTCACCGCCCTCGATTGCGGCCACCTCAGAGTCATCTACCACTCCATTCATCAGTGCGCAGCCGGTGTAGATGGCCGGGTCGGGGCTTGCGGGACCGTCGTTCTCGATGACCACGGCAGCGTTGTCCGCGGAGCCATCGAACGACGACTGATAGACCCTGACCCGCTCGGGGAGGATGCAGTAGGAGTCGCTGGCCTGATCGCCGGTTGCCTTGACGCCGGAATCGTTGACGTTCTCGAAGTCGACGTTCTGGACCAGACCGGTCGAGGACCAGTAGTTGATTCCGTCGCAGGAATCAGCGTCACCGTCGATCGTCAGATCCTTCACGGTCACGTTGATCGAGCGAGGCTCTGCGTTCTCCTGCTCGTCGATCTCGAGCACTGCGTCGTTCTCACCGCAATCGTCGAGGGTCGTCTGCCCTGTACCCAGGCCCTGAATCAACATCCGCTCGGTCGAATCGGTGTCGTCGGTGTTGTCGATGTAAGCGCCATCGAAGTTTCCCGCGCCGATCAGGATCCTAGTCTTGTTGTTCGGATTGGTCCCGCCGTCCTCCTGAGAGGCAGCCTGCCACGGCTGGGCACAAGCCTCGAAGCCGCTGTTGGAGCTCGCTCCAGCAGGGTTAGGTGCGTTCACATCGGAGGATGAGCCCAGGCAGTCGTTGTGACCGTCAGGCGCCGCACCGGTGTCGCCGTCGAGCTGCTGCTGGGCGACGTAGTAGGTGTTGCCGTACTGACGCTGGATCACGCCTCGAAGGTTGGTGGTGGCGGTGGTGCTGTATACGTACGGACCGGTGTAGGTGGTGGTTGCGGTCAAGACAACGCGGATATCGCAGTCGATGTCGGAGATGGTCAGTACGTAGGTGAGGTCATCGCCGGCACCTGGATCGAAATCAGACCAGGTCGAGCCGCAGTTCCGCTGCCATTGGATGGTCAAGGCATCGGTTCCCCCGCTCGGATAGGTCCAGTCGCTGGCGCTGCCGCCCCAGGCGAGGGTGAGGGTTTCGCCGACCCTGCGGATACCGACCAGCTCGGCGCCGTTGTAGTCACCCGGGTTGGTGTCCAGCGAAGGTGCGCTGGAGGAAGGGCAGTTGATCTGGCTTGCGCTGCTCGACACAGTGGTGGAACCGGTGCTGTCAGTCGCTGTCACCGATACACGGATGTAGTCGTCGCAATAGGGGGTGCTTACCGGGATCGAGTAGGTCGAACCAGTGCCGACGGTGGTGATGCCGGGGCCGAAGTCGTTGGGGGATACCTGCCACTCGTAGGCATAGGTGATGGTGCCTGTGCCGCTCCAGGTGCCGTTGTTGGCAGTCAGCGTGGAGTTGGCTCCGGTGTTGTACGGGCTGCTTGGTGAGAAGGACGGGTCGACCGTGTTGGTCGGTGCTGCCACGGCTGCGGAGGCAGAGGCGAAGACCCCCAGGAGTGCGACCGCGAAAGCGAGTGCGGCCTTCTTCCAGGTGGAGTTGGCGAGGACGGAAGGCGCTACAGGCATATTTGGTGTCTCCTTGGGTGTTCGAGGTTTCGAGTAGGCGAACTGACTTCTCTGGACGTCTCCGCGGGGCGTGAGCCAAAGGAGACGGAGCGTCGGAGGCTACCAGAAGTCGGAATACGCATTTACAGGCTGCTGAGCGGCGTGGCAGCCAAGCCCGTCCAGTTGAAACCGTTTATGTTTTTCGAAGAGAGAATGTCCACTAGTTCCACAGTGTCTGAGCAGGCAAACGCACTCGCCGACAGCAAGCGCGACAACCTCAGCGATCTCGCTATCGGTCTGATCGCCGAGGGTGGGCTCGCTGCTCTGACCTACCGCAGCCTCGCCGCAGCCGCTGGCATCTCTGTTGGCGCGATCCAGAGCGAGTTCCCGAGCCGCCTCGAAATGCTCGACGCGACCTTCGACCGTGCCTGGGGACGGGCCGGGATGCAGGATGGAGAGGAAAAAGCCGACAACCCCAGGGAGAAACTCTTCGAGGTCTGCTCCCGCGCCGTGCCTGTCGAGGATCCTCCCGACCCGAGCATCCGCGCCTACTTCGAGATCCTCTCCGACGCCACTCGTGACCGCGATACCAAGACGATCATCACCGAAATCGAGCTCGAGGGAGAGAAGCGGTACCTCGAACTGATCCGCCGCGCCCAAGAGGCCGGAGAGATCGACCCTGGCCACGACCCCCAGACCCTGATCGACCTGATCTGGTCGCTCGGCGACGGACTCTGTATCGCGGCCTTCACCTACCCCAAGACCTTCACTCCTCAGCGGGTACGGACTCTCTGGACCGAGGGGTTCGAGGCCATCCTCGCCCCCCGTTCCTAGCTACGGAGAGACGAAAACAGTTCAGGCTTCTACGGGCTCTGCGTCAGCCGGAGCGTCTGAGCCGCCCTCGGCCGGGGAACCTTCGCCGAGGATGTCAGCGGCACGGACCACCGAGGTATCCACGTGGACACCCGGCCCCATGGTGGAGGTGAGGGTGATCGAGACGAAGTACTTGCCCTTGGCGGCCGACGGCTTTGCGCGATTGAGCTCGTCGATCACGGCGGCGTAGTTGTCGAGCAGAGCCTGCTCGGTGAAGCTTGCCTTGCCGATCGCGAGGTGCACGATCGACTGGCGGTCGGTGCGGTACTCGACCTTGCCGGCCTTTGCCTCGCCGACTGCCTTTTCGACCTCGTCGGTGACGGTGCCGACCTTGGGGTTCGGCATCTTGCCCTGCGGTCCCAGGACCTTTCCAAGCTTTCCGACATGAGGCATCATCGCGGGTGTCGAGATCACCACGTCGAAGTCGGTCCAACCCTCTTCCACCTTGGCGGCGAGGTCTGCCCCACCTACATGATCGGCACCGGCAGCCTCGGCATCGCGAGCCTGATCACCCTCGGCGAATACACAAACGGAGACGTCCTTGCCGAGCCCTGAGGGAAGCGCGAGGGTCCCGCGCAGCTGCTCCTCAGCGTGACGCACATTTACCCCGAGCAACACGTGGAGCTCGATCGTCTCGTCGAAGCCTGCCTGGGCTCCTTCCTTGACCAGATG
>JAUMFR010000097.1:0-2501 GCA_032119755.1 Solirubrobacterales bacterium
AATACAGAGGACGCAGATAGGTGGAGCATGGGTGTTCAATCGCTGGGAGCCTGGCAGCGCGAGATCACTACTGACCCCTCTCGTGGAAGCCTGGGCGAGTGAGATCTAGGCGGCCGGCCCCATGAAGTGGGGAAGGGGCGTCCGGAGTGCCCGAACGCCCCTTCCTGAAAAGCGGTGACGCAGAGAAGGCTCAGGCCTCCTCGGCAGCCTCCTCAGCTCCCTCGGCAGCCTCCTCGGCTCCCTCGGCGGCCTCTTCTGCGACCTCAGCAGCCTCTTCGGCACCCTCGGCAGCCTCCTCAGCTCCCTCGGCAGCCTCCTCGGCACCCTCAGCGGCTTCCGCTGCCATCTCCTGATTCTCTTCTTCCATCGTGTCCTCCTCTATGGATTGACAGCCGGGAATCCCGGACCGGCGCAACATATTCCCTGCACCGGATGAATGGACCGCTCGAGTGTGCGAGGTCGCAGGCCCGATTCCTACCTCCTGCCGGGTTGCCGACCGGTAGGGTTCCGGCAATGAATCCAAAAATAGGAGTTGCCATAGGAGCAGTAGCGCTAGTGATCGGTGTGGTCGCGCTGATCATCGGTATCGATGCGAAGAACTCGACCACCAGCAACAAGGACGTTGCTCAGCAGGTGCAGCAGGAACTCGACACCTTGAAGTCCCAGGGTGGTTCTGAGTTCAGCAAGCTGATCACCGCCCAGCGGGCCGCAGCGCGTGAGAGCAGACGGCTGAGGGCACAGGTCAAGCGCCTCCAGGCCGATGACACCAGCAACAGCCAGTCGATCGCTGCCTTGGAGACGGCAGTCAAGGTGATCAACACCAAGATCGCCAACATCAACAAGGAGATCGACAAACTCCAGAAGCAGGTCAACAACCTGGGCGGCTGAGAGTCCCTCTGCCGCCTGGTCGGATCGAGCGCCCTCGTCAATAGCGGGGGCGTTCGTCTTTCCGGTTTGATTTCATTACGGGACCAGAGAAAGGAGGTGGTCCTAATCGAAATAGCAATGGTTTCCGGGACACTGGAGGTGCAGGGCCGCTAGGCCCGAGCCACTGGTTCGGGTCCCTCGCTTCCCTATGAGGCGGGGAGGGCGTCTGTGCGGGCGCCCGGTGAATACCACCCGAGCACCGGCCAGCCGGGGTGGTGGGGAAGAGTCCCGCCTCACCAACCAAGCTCCGTCCGGTTAAGCAGGCCGCACGTTTCGTCAGAGAGCCGCCGCAATCGTTCATCGAGTGCGGCGGCTCTCTCTTTTCCGTAGGGTTCGTCGCCATGGGAACGCTCCTCGCATCCGTCCTCCCGCTGGCGATCGGCGCGGCGATCAGCCCCACGATCCTCGCCGCCCAACTCCTGCTGCTCTCCAACAAGAGCGATCCTCTCAGGAAGTCCGCAGCGGCACTGGTCGGATCTGGTCTGGTCTTGATCCTCTACACGGCAATCCCCCTGGCCCTCGGCGCGGGCAGCAGTTCGAGCAGTAGCCCGAGCACGGTCGACGGAATCGTCAAGTTGCTGTTCGCTGTCCTCCTGCTCGGACTCGGTGTCAGGGCAGCGCTCGGCAGCGGATCAGGGTCGAAGAAGCAGAAGAGAAAGCCCGCCGAGGGCCCGGGGCTCGTAAGGAGCTTCGAGTTCGGCGCGGTGATGATGCTGATCAACTTCACGACGCTGGCTCTCTACTTCCCGGCAATTCACGAAGTCGCAGCCAGTCCCGAGAACTCGAGCGACAAGTTCGTGGTCATCCTGATCGTGTTCCTGATCACGATGATCCCGGCCTACGTTCCTCTGCTCGCGACCATCGCTCTCGGCGAGCATGCCCGTCGCGTGCTTGCGAAGTTCAACCTGTTCCTCACCTCGCACCAGCAGGGGCTCAAGGTAGGAATCTGCTTCCTCTTCGCCGCCTATCTGGGCGTATCGGGCCTGAAGATCCTCTTCCAGTAGCCGTTCACGCCTGAGATCGATTGGTCGCTTGACGAGCGAAACTTTCGTGTCACGGAAGGGAAACCCCTGCTACTGGCGAAATACACGCCCGTGGCCAAGACTTCCACAAAAACTGCCTCTTCCCGCAAGACGCTCTCGGACTACATCAGCGAGCGCTTCGATGACTTCTCGAGGTCCCAGAAAGACGTAGCTCGCTACATCGTCGACCACCTCGACGAGGCCGCGTTCCAGACCGCGGAAGAGCTCGCCCGCCGTGCCAACACCTCGTCCTCGACGGTGGTTCGCTTCTCTCAGGCTCTGGGCTTCGAGGGGTATCCGGAGCTCCAGCAGGCCGCGATCGAGGAGTACCGGACCAAGGTCGCCGGCGGAGATACGGGCGGCGGCGGCGGTGGTGGATCGCTGTTCAACTTCGATCACTCCGAGTTCGAGGCGTCTCTCGGTGCGGACTACGCGAACATCGAGGAGACCGCCCGAGCCCTCAGTCGCGAGCAGATCGAGGCATCTGTCGCTGCTCTGGCCACATCTCGGCGCCTGCTGATCGTCGGTGTCGATCAGATGGCCTTCTTCGCG
>JAUMFR010000098.1:0-1507 GCA_032119755.1 Solirubrobacterales bacterium
TCTTATCGGCTGAAGTCGTGACTAGCGCCCTCTACCGCCTCGGCGGTTTCATCCGTGATCATCATCGCTTGGTCATCTTGTTCTGGGTGGGGCTGATCGCTGCGGGCGTGATCACCGCAGCAGCAGCGATCATGGTTTCGGTCTTCCTGAGTTTCATCCTCAATGGCGATCCGGTGATCAAGCAGTTCGGCCTCGGGTTGGCAGTAGCGGTTCTGCTCGATGTCGTCTTGATCCGTTTGACTTTGATGCCAGCGCTTCTGGATCAGTTGGGTGCAAAGGCCTGGTGGATGCCCAAGTGGCTGGATCGGGTGGTCCCGCATATCGGTCTCGAAGACGAGGGCTTCTCGGCTACTCAGGCCGCGAAGTCCAAGGGACGTAAGGCGGCACCTGCCACCAAGAGTAAGGCGAGCACGGCGAAGCGCAAGCCGGCGACTCGCAGGCCCAAGAAGCGTTCGTAGAGGCGGTTCCCCGAATGCTGATCGAGGACTATGCGCTCATAGGGGATATGAGAGCGGCCGCGCTGGTGGGGCGGGACGGATCGATCGACTGGTGTTGCCTTCCCCGCTTCGACTCGAGCGCGGTCTTCGCTTGCCTGCTCGGCGATCAGGGAAACGGTTACTGGAAGATCGCGCCGGAGGACGGCTCCATATCGACCGAGCGGCGTTACCGGGACGACACACTGATCCTGGAGACGGTCTTCGAGACCGATGCCGGCAGGGCGAAGGTCACGGATCTGATGCCGACGACAGACGACGTCACCAGCATCGTTCGCATCGTCAAGGGCTTGGAGGGCGAGGTCGAGATGAGGATGGATCTGTGTATGCGCTTCGACTACGGCACGACAATTCCTTGGGTCGAGCGGCACACCACGGGTCTGATTGCCGTGGCGGGCCCGGACTCACTCCATCTGAGGAGTCCGATTCGTTCGCATGGTGAGAACCTTCACACGGTCGCCGAGTTTTCGGTCAGAGAGGGAGAGCGAGCTCCGTTCACCCTCGCCTGGGCCCCTTCCTTCGAGCCAGAGCCTCGAGCGATCGATCCGATCTGGGCGATGCGGACGACCGAGGAGTGGTGGAAACGATGGTCGGCGAGATGCGGTTACGAGGACGAGTACGGCGAGATAGTCCGCTCGTCGCTGTTGGTGCTCAAGGCGCTCACCTATGAACCGACTGGAGCCGTAGTTGCGGCACCGACGACTTCGCTGCCTGAGGCGATCGGAGGTGAGAGGAATTGGGACTACCGCTATTGCTGGGTACGCGACGCAGTGCTCACGATCGATTCACTCATGGAGAGTGGCTACCGGGAGGAGGCACTCGCGTTCAGAGACTGGATGTTCAGGGCTGTGGCGGGGGATCCCAGTCAGGTCAGCGTCCTGTACGGAATCGCGGGTGAGCGCCAGGTTCCAGAGCGAACTCTCGACTATCTCCCCGGCTACGAGGGCTCCACACCTGTGCGGGTCGGAAACGCAGCGGCTGATCAGTTCCAGCTCGATGTCTTCGGAGAAGTC
>JAUMFR010000099.1:0-1905 GCA_032119755.1 Solirubrobacterales bacterium
GGTTTATGCTGGTGATACCCCCGAATGAATCGGTCGCCCCTACATATACGGAGCATCTCTATACGGAGCATCTCTATGCGGAGCAATCCACGCAGCAATTCCAAGAGCCGCCGCGCAGGCGTGCGCAGGCGTGGGATCGGTGCGGTCGCGGGGTTCCTCTCACTTGCCCTGCTCTTGGCCCTCTGCACCGCCATCGTCTTTGGTGGGGGGTGGGGTACTTCGATGGCGCTCGCATCGGATGACGGTCCGCCCACAAGTCGAATTGTTGACGGTCGCCTCGCTCCAGCCGGGTACGAATCCGTTGGGACGCTTGTGTCGCGCTACTCACCACGGGTCGAGAAGTGGGGCTTTGATCAGGACTGGGGGTTCTGTACTGGAACTCTTATCGCCCCAGATCTGGTGCTGACTGCCGCCCATTGCCTTCGAGGAAGGAAGGCAGGGAGGACATGGTTCGTTCTTGGCAAGCAGCGCCTCAGCGCCGACAGGCGAGGCATTCGTGTTGCATTCCGGAGGTTTTTCTCTCACCCTCGCTATTCGCCGCGACCCAATCGGTGGGACATTGCGGTCGGCAGGTTGAGTTCGCCCATCTATTCGGTCACACCGATGCCATTCGGTCAGCCGAGCGATCCCCCTCTCCGCAATGGTGATCATGTTGCGACCGCCGGCTGGGGCGTCCGTAGCTCTCGGGGAGGGACTATGTCTGATCGCCTTCGGCTCTCCCACGGTTGGTTGACGCTGTCTCACTCGGATTGCGCGAAGCTCGGATGGACCGCTCGGGAGGGGGAGGTCTGTGTCTACGCCGCTAACCGTTCGGGGTCACCGTGCTTTGGCGACTCGGGAGGGCCGCTAGTCCTTCTTGGCGATGCAATCGATGCCGTTTCCCAGCCTCCGTTGCGCGTCGTAGGGGTCACTTCGTATTACTACGGCCACAGCGCCCGCTTGCGGCGCTGCGGGAGTTGGAAGCTCGATGTCTATCAAAGTGTGGGGCCAGGGACATCGATGAATGGCTGGGTCAGAGACTTCCTCTTCTGACCGCCGCAGACCCATGGAAATCTAAAGGGCATTGGATCGATACACGTCTTCGCGCCGCAGCAACCCCCGCCACCACCAGACACGCACCAGCCAGCGCGCCGCCGATGATCAGGGAGCGGGGGATGCCCGCGTCAGCGCGAGAGTCCATCACCCCGCCGTTCGAGGCGTGAGAAATCACCGAGGCAGAGGAAGGCGACCAGCCAGCGGCGATCGTCGTCCCAGCGGTAGAAGCGTTTGAGAGCGGCTTCGGTGCGGGCGTCTATGGACGGGCTCAGATCACCGACCCGGCAGGAGCGGCGCTACCTCTTGGTCCAGTCGATCGAATAGGGACCGTCACCCGCAGCGCTTCCCGCGACAGCCGGATTGGCGAGTTGGGAAGAGACGATGAAGGGGGCCGTGATGTCGTTGCTGACCCATACGTTGCGGAGCCCGAAGGTGGCCAGATTGAAGGCGACCCTGTTCGCGCTTGGAGAGAAGGCTGCGCCAGCAAGAGCCGAGGGATCGACGCCGCCTTGGACGATCTGCCTCACCTCTGAGCCGGTGCGGGAAAGCAGCACCAGGTCGTTGCTTCCAGGCGCAGTCGAATCACTCAGCCGCACCAGGATCCGACGGCCACTCGGATTCACATCCTCGAGTTGGTAGTCGATCGGAGCACCTCCGTCGTTGGTGTGGCGCTTCAGGCCTTTGCCGTCGCTTGCGCGCACCGAATAGATCTCGAGATCGGCCGAGATGTTCCGGGCGATCCTTCTCTCGAAGTAGATCCGCTTGCCCGCCCAGACGGGGCCGTAGAGGCAGCTCGAGCAGAAGCGATAGATGGTCCGCGGCTTACCTCCGCGCGCGCTGACGACGTTGAGCTTGCTGGCCGCGGGACCA
>JAUMFR010000099.1:1915-3128 GCA_032119755.1 Solirubrobacterales bacterium
GGCTGTCGGGCGAAACGGTCGGATCGCAACCCGCGCGGTTGCCGATGAGGCTCTTCAGCGGTCCTCCGTTGGCCGGGATCCGGTAGATGCGATAGGTCCCACCGACGGTTTTCGTGGCGCAAAGGGTTACGAAGTTCCCATTCGGAGATGCCGAAAGGCTCTCGGGACCGCTGAGACCGAAGGTCAGTCGCTTCCACGTGTTGATCCGGGTGGTGCGGAACAGGTCTCCCCGCGTACTTCCGATGTCCGAGAGGATGAAGATCCGGCCCGGTATGGAGCTGACCGCCATCGCCTGTGGCGCCGACGCCAGCAGCGCGCCGAGCACCGCTGCCGCACAAACCCCGAGCACGAAAAGCAGCTTGATCCCTACCGATCCCTCCATACGCCGCAGAACCTTAACACTCGGTAGGGATCCGTCGACCTGGCCGGCCTTGCGGGGGAGTGAGAGATGCGGCACTCACCCGTGACTTTTGCCCCGCGCGTGGGTTTATGCTGGTGATACCCCCGAATGAATCGGTCGCCCCTACATATGCGGAGCAATCCACGCAGCAATTCCGACAGCCGCCGCGCAGGCATGCGCAGGCGTGGAATCGGTGCGGTCGCAGGCTTTCTCGCGCTCGCGATGGTCGCGCTCGGCGGCTCGGCCCTCGCAAGTTCAGCCTCGCCTGACGACACCTACATCGTCGTCTACAAGCGCGGAACCGACATCACCAACAAGGTCCAGGTAGAAGAGGCGCGCGGCAACGATGTCACCAACGCCTTTCGCGTGGCTTTGAAGGGGCTCGTGGTCGAGCTCTCGCCAGACGATGTTGCGCGGCTGAGCGACGATCCTGGAGTGCTGGTGGTCGAGCGCGATCGTCCGGTAGAGACCTCTGCTCTCGGCCCGCGTGACTCTGCATCTGCTTCGTGGGGTCTCGACCGGTCCGATCAGCGAGCCCTTCCGATGAACGGCCGGATCGCGAGCGCAGCCAACGGGTTCGGCGTCGACGCCTACATAATCGATACCGGCGTTCGAGCCGATCACTCGCAGTTCGGCGGCAGGGTCACCGCAGGATTCTCGGCGATCAACGATGGCGTCGGCTCCAACGACTGTCAGGGTCACGGCACCCACGTGGCCGGCACGGTCGCCGGCTCCACCTACGGCCTCGCCCCCGAGGCGACGGTGATCCCAGTGCGCGTACTCGACTGCGGTGGCTCGGGTACCTGGTCGGGC
>JAUMFR010000100.1:0-1899 GCA_032119755.1 Solirubrobacterales bacterium
CGATTGTGTGTTGAGTTGGAGGAGGAGATGGCCGTGGCGGCAGAGGATCTGAGGTTCGAAGAGGCTGCCCGGATAAGGGACGAGTTGAAGGAGTTGCGGGCCGATCTGGACGCGATCAGGACCTGACGCGACTCGTCGGTCGGGTAGCGTGATCCTGACACTTTCTTCCCCGACTGGAGGTTTTGATGAGTGAAGTGACTACCACCAACTACGCCGTGGTCCGCGATCTGGACACGCCTTTCGACGAGACCGTTGCCAGGGTCAAGGAGTGCCTCGCCGAAGAGGGTTTCGGTGTCTTGTCCGAGATCGATGTGCAGGCGGCAATGAGGGAGAAGATCGGCGAGGAAGTAGGGGAGTACCTGATCCTTGGAGCCTGCAATCCGCAGCTCGCACACCGTGGGTTGGGGGTAGAGCCGGACCTCGGCGTCCTCCTTCCCTGCAACGTGGTCGTTCGGGCAAATGACGGCGGCACTCGTGTCGCCGCGATGGAGCCGCTCTCGGCTATGGAGTTGGCCGGGAACGAGGATCTCGAGCCCATCGCCGGTGAGGCGCGTGAGCGAATCGAGCGCGCTGTCTCGGCTCTTTGATCGGGGCCATCGTGGCCCGATTCGGATCGCGACATAGAATCCAGGTGCCTTGACTCCCAGCGACAACATCGTCATCTCCGGCGCCCGGGAGCACAACCTCAAGGACGTCAGCCTCGAGTTACCTCGTGACGCTCTCATCGTGGTCACCGGTCTTTCTGGCTCGGGAAAATCGAGCCTTGCATTCGACACGATCTACGCAGAGGGTCAGCGCCGATACGTCGAATCCCTCTCCGCGTACGCGAGGCAGTTCCTCGGTTTGATGGAGAAGCCCGACGTAGACTCGATCGAGGGTCTCTCACCGGCTATCTCGATCGACCAGAAGACGACATCGCGGAACCCTCGTTCGACCGTGGGCACGGTAACCGAGATTTACGACTATCTCCGCCTCCTCTGGGCGCGCATCGGGCATCCGCACTGTCCCGAGTGCGGCAAGCCGATCGAGGGACAGTCGCTGGAGCAGATCACCGACCGCTTGATGACCCTCGAGGAGGGTACGCGCTTCATGGTCACGGCTCCGGTGGTCAGGGGACGGAAGGGTGAGTACGGAAAGCTCTTCGAGGAGCTGCGTCTCGACGGCTACAGCCGGGTGAGAGTCGACGGGGAGGTCCTTCTGCTCGAAGACAAGATCGAGCTCGACAAGAAGTACAAACACGACATCTCCGTGGTCGTCGACCGTCTGGTGATGAAGTCCGATCTCCGCCGTCGTCTCTCGGAATCCGTCGAGGCCGCCGCCGGACTCGCTGAGGGTCTGATCGAGGTCGACATCCTCTCAGCGGAGGGAACCTCGCAGAAGTCCGGTCGGGGGAAGACCGGGAAGGTATCCAGTGGAGCCAAGGGTGCAGGGGGTCTTCCACCAGATGTGGCCGAGCGCCTGACCTTCTCTGAGCAGTTCGCCTGTCTTTCCTGTGGCACCTCGATGCCCGAGCTCGAGCCCCGGATCTTCTCCTTCAACTCACCGCACGGTGCCTGCGAGGACTGCCACGGTCTTGGATTCCAGCGAGTTATCGACCCCGAACTGGTCGTCCCGGACCCGACCCTTTCCCTTTCAGAGGGTGCGCTCCAGCCGTGGCGCACCGGTCACTCCCGCTACTGGAAGCGCCTGGTCGAGGCCGTCGCGGACGCCAACGGAGTCGATGTGGACATGCCGTGGCAGGACTTGACCGAGAAGCAACGGCGGATCTTCCTCGAAGGGACCGGGCCCGAGCGACACAAGGTCTCGTACAAGAATCGCTTCAACCGGAGCCGTTCGTACAACGCTCGCTTCGAGGGCATCCTGAACAACCTGCAGCGCCGCTACGAAGAGACCGATTCC
>JAUMFR010000101.1:0-3331 GCA_032119755.1 Solirubrobacterales bacterium
CTCCCGCAGTCGGTTCATCACCGCCGGCCGGAACAGACTGGATTGACCGGAGAAGTGCTGAGCGCCACCCTCGATCAGCCAGGCCCAGCGGTAGTAGGTGGCGAGGTGTCGCGGCCCCCACGGCGGCGGCAGCTTGGGATTGTTTGCAGCCACCACCAATTGGGTATAGAGGCGCTCAGCCGTTCCCCGCAGGGCCTCCAATGAATCGGGGCCTGCCGCACGGCGCGCCATCCAGTCATCGTCGAGCAGGTGGAGCTCCCTCGCCATCGTCCAGCCGGCCACGTATCTACGGGCAGAGGGGGTCGAGCTCCACCTCGCCAACGGAATCACGGGTTGACTCAGAGAGAGGGTTGCGGGGTTGTCGTGGATCACCACCGTGACGTCGCCAGGGGCGGTTTCGAAGTCATCCTCGAGTCGCATCCTCCGGTCCTCGAGAGCGTCGAGTATCCGCTGGGCGCAAGAGGTGTCGGCCTCGTCATGGCGGGCGATGAAGCTGAGTGATTCCGTTTCAGCCCAGGGCATCTCCTGAGCCTACCGACGGTCTCCGGCGACTCCCGGAAGAATCCGAATCAGGCGAGGATCGCTTCGCCCTGACAGATCTCGGCGATCGACGTGGCCGCACGGACGAACTCCGAATCGGCCATCACCGGAGTCCCTTCGAAGGGGAGGTCCCGATCGAACTCGATCCAGCGATCGATACCGCGGTGTTCCTCGCGAACCTTGACCGTGACCGGCCGCGGAATCCGATGAACCCTCAGGAGGAGCACGTGGAGTGGTTCTGAACTTTGCCAGCCGAGTCGCTTGCGGGCGTAATCACCTGTCCATACGTGGAAGGGGGAGAGCGAGTCGAGGGCGTGTGGTGCGTCGGCCCGGATACTCCCGGTCACCTCAGCCCAGGCGCGAACACGAACCCGGTCGGGCTGCGGAATACCTCCGTCTTGGAGCAGCGCCCTTGCCGGCGGGTCCTCATCAGGCCATACACCTTCTTCGAGTGCACGGTCGAGCTCGGAGTGGTGCGATTCGCGAACCAGATCGTTCCTCTGGTGGTCGAAGGTGGGGAAGAGGAAGAAGCGTTCATGCTCGATGTCTGGTGGGGAATCTGGGCTGTCAGGATCGCCCTTCTGGACCGTAAGCAACTGCTCACCCTCGGAGAGGGCCCGGACCGTTACGGCCCATTCCTTATATGCAATCGGCATCTGTAGTTCGCCTCGATTTCGGGTTGGTGGACTTGGGGGGCGCCACGGCCAGCTGAAGATGCTGCGCCATGGGGCGCGCCGATGGTAGAGAAGGTTTCGAGTTGTTGCAACTTGTACGCAATTGGCACAAGGTCCGTGCGCTTCCCGAAAAGCCGACTACTCCCACTGCTCCCAGCGTAGTTCACCGTCGGCGGCGTGGATCAAGTGACTGCGATCGAGCCCCGGGTCGGGGGTGGTTAGGTCGGACCTGCGATGACAGCCCCTCGATTCCTCCCTCGAGAAAGCGGAGCGCGCAATTTCGACGGCGAGCGGATAGGGGTCGTTCAGGAGTTCCTCGAGCCCTGCCGGCTCTCGCAACGGGCCAGCGAGCTTCCAGACGGCGTCGCGGGTTCCTTCGGTAGGAGGTGTGAATCGCCACTCCGATGGAGGGGCGGGCGCGACTGGGTCCGGGAGTTCATCCACCGCCGCGTCGGCAGCGCGCCCACCGAGGACGATGCACTCGGTGAGCGAGTTGGAGGCAAGTCGATTGGCCCCGTGCAGGCCGGTACTCGCGCACTCCCCGACTGCTAAAAGCCCCGGAAGGGTGCTGCGGCCCTCGAGGTCGGTCGCGACACCGCCGATCGCGTAGTGCGCGGCTGGGAGCACCGGTACGGGTCGGGTCTCCGCATCGATCCCCGCTCGCGACAGTCCTTCGAAGATATTCGGGAATCGATCCCGATCCAGCCCGCGCAGGTCGAGGTCCACGTGTGAGGAGCCGGTTTGGTCGATCCGCTCGAGGATCGCCACGGTGACCTCGTCTCGTGGGGCGAGCTCGTCGATGAATCTCTCACCCGCAGAGTCGGTCAGAGCCGCACCTTCTCCGCGAACCGCTTCGGTGACCAGCATCCCGTCGTACTCGGAACCCGGGAGGGTCAGCGCGGTCGGGTGGAACTGGCAGAACTCCAGATCCGCCAGTTCGGCACCCGCCTGCGCTGCCATCACGTGCCCTGCTCCCACCGCACCACGGGGGTTGGTCGTCCTGCGCCACAACGCAGCGGCTCCGCCGGTCGAGAGGATCGTCGAACCCGCCTTGAGGAGTCCATCCTCGAGGACGGCCCCATGGCAGCGGTCACCGTCGCTCCAAAGTGCGACCGCGGATGACGACTCGAGCAGATCGATCCGCTCCTCTGCGGCCGTGAGCTCCGCAAGGCGCTCCGTGATCCAACGCCCCGTGCCTGCGCCACCGGCATGGACGATCCGTCTGCGCGAGTGGCCTCCCTCGAGCGCAAGAGCGAGATTGCCCTCGGCGTCACGATCGAATGCGACCCCGCGCCGCTCGAGTTCGGCGACTGCCTCCGGAGCATCGTTTGCGAGCAGTTCCGCCGCCGAGCGTCTGCAGGCCGAGCGTCCGGCCTGCATCGTGTCCTCGACGTGTAGCGCGGGAGAGTCGTCCGCGCCGACCGCCGCCGCGAGTCCGCCCTGTGCCCAGTAGCTGGATGAGTCGCTGAGGGTCTTTCGCGATACCAGGGTGACCCTGGCTCCCCGCTCCGCCGCTCTGAGAGCAGCGTAGAGTCCGGCCGCCCCGCCGCCGATTACCGCTACATCGCATTCTCGTTCCGCGTCGGACAGAAGGCTCAGGCTACCCGGGAAGGGGAGATCTCGGCGCGAGATCCGACTAGCTGCGGGACTTGCGCAACTCGTCCAGCAAACTCTTGGAGATTCCCGGGACCTCCGCGAGGTCGTCGACCGACTCGAACTTCGCTCCCCGCTCCCGGTAGGCGATCACCCTGGTTGCCTGGGTCACCGACATGCCCATCTCCCTGAAGTCTTCGAAGGTGGCTGCGTCCAAGTCGACCTTGCTCCTTCGCTTGGAGCCGGTACCTGCCTTTGTTCTTGAACCGCTCCGCTTCTTGGCCGCTGGCTTCTTCGCCGCTGGCTTCTTCGTAGAGGCCGGTTTCTTTGCAGCGGGCTTCTTGGCCGCTGGCTTCTTGGCCGCTGGCTTCTTGGCCGCCGGCTTCTTGGCCGCCAGTTTCTTGGCCGCCGGCTTCTTGGCCGCTGGCTTCTTCGCGCCGGATTTCCTCGCCTTGGGCGCCGGAGGTACGAACTCACCCTGCGGCTTGGCGGAGCTCCGGATCTCCGCCACCGTCGCATAGGCT
>JAUMFR010000102.1:0-2816 GCA_032119755.1 Solirubrobacterales bacterium
TCGGTGGTGGAGAAGGCGCCGGAGTGGAGCGAGGTCGTGCTCAGCGACGCCACGCACGAGGATGATGCGCTGGGGCGGCTGGAGCAGAGGTTCGGCGATGACCCGAGGGTGGTGTTCAGACGGCGAGAAGAACGACTGGACTGGCGCGAGCACTGCAACCTGCTGCTGGAGGAGTCAGAGGCCGAGTACTTCTGCTGGATGCCGCAAGACGATGCGGTGGGCCCGGATGATTACTTCTCATTGCTGGTTGCCGCGCTGGAGGCCGATGAGGATGCGGTGCTCGCCTTTGCACCCTCGAGCATTCCGGTGCGGCGCGGCAGGGGCAACCCGCTGGGGGTGAGGAGGAACCTCTATCTGCCCGTTCCCCGCTCGGATGTGTCGCGGCACGAAGTCAGATTGGTCGACATCAAGCCGCCACACACGATGACCCTGGGGAACGCCCCACCGGAAGAAGACGCCCTCTGGTTGTTGGAGCACTGGCCCATCGCAATCGCCTGGCGTGGCGTGATGCGCCGGCCGCTGGCGCGCCCCATCCCCGCCAATGAATCTTCAGATCACACCGATTCGCTGTGGAGTTTCTCGATGGCGCTTGCCGGCCCCTTTGCGTGCGTAGGGGGGGCCCGGTACTTCAAGCGCTTCCACCAGACGAGCGCACATCAAGGGTTCAGGGCGTGGCGGCCGTGGGATCAGGCCGATCTCTACCGCGCAGAGGTGGAGGCGAGGCTCGGAGCAGGCAGTGAGCGATCCGCCAGAGTCTTGGCCGAGCTGGACGGCTTCTATCGACGAAGGCGGTGGTGGCGGGTGAGAAATGCAATCGGCAAGCTTTGGGGCTGGATCAGCGACAAACCTCGGATCGCTGTAGAGCGAACCTAGGCTGCGCCCTCCACCGGCCGCGCTTCTTTGCCGGTCAGAGCGGCCGCGCATCGCTCCGAGACCAGCGGCGCGGTGGTGAATTTGTGCGAGCGCAGCGAGTACCAGCCAGCGCTCGAGACAACGCCCATCCGTGAGCGATCGTGGAGAGGGCTGTCGGTGGAGGAGATGTCATCGCCGATATCGGCAGGGTCGGGAGCGACTATGTACGCCGGCGCGTGATCGGCCACCTCGTATCGCGCGAGCGCGGGGACCATCTCCTGCAGGTGCGCGAGCGTGGCCTCGGCCACCGCGGGGTCGGGATCTTGGCTGGCCTCAGGCGCGGATCCGATGAAGCTTCTCCCGACCGGATACCAGCTGATGTAGACCTCTCCCCCCTGCCATGGCACGACATCGCCATATGGGCCCTGCACCAGGGTAAGCGGCTGGATGTCGGTTGCTGAACCCGTGGGCGAACCCGTGGGTGAACCGGCGCGAACGATCACCTGGTGTTTGAGCCGGTAGATCAACCGCTCGGGCTCGAGCCCTGCCATCTCATCCAACGCCGCGCGGCCCTGCCAGGCGCAGTTCATCACCGCATCGGCGGTGTAGGTTCGCCCGCCATCAGGCGTGTCGCAAGTGAGGGTGATGCCGGCCTCGCTGCGCTCCACACCGGTCACGCGGCACGAGGTTTGCGCCTCTATGAGTGGGCTTTCAGTCACCGCGCGCTCGAGCAGTGCGCACAGCGCGCGAGGGTCGACAGACACCTCGGGGGTGGCGAACCAATCGTGGTCCAGTGAAGTGTCGAGGCCAGGCGGTGATCCCTCTCCCCTCGTCACCTCCCCGACCTCGGCGAGATCGATCCCGCAGTAGTCGGTGCCCAGATAATCGGCGCGCGAGCGGATCTCATCGATCACTCGCCCGTAATGGCTCTCGAGCGCATCGGTCGAGGCGAGGGAGTCGGGCATCACCGCATAGGCGAATGGATCAGAGCGCATGGCGCTCCAGTCGATCTCGCCGCACCAGTGCTGCAGCAAAGGCGCGAAGTTGAGCGCGCCATCCACCATTTGCGCAACGGTGCCGCCAGAGGGATCGAGCGCATAGACGAAGCCGAGGTGGATCTTGCCCTCGTTGCGCACAGAGGCGCGACTGAGCAGAGTCGAATCGGCCTCGACGATGGTGCTCGAAACACCGCGCTCGGCAAGGGCCAGCGCGGCGGTGACACCCTGGATACCGCCGCCGATTACGAGGACATGCGATGCCACCTGCTCAGCCTAGAGGCCGACGCGCCGAGCGAACACACACACCCACCCCTACTTGCCGGCCTTCTCCCAGATCCGGTTGAGGTTGAGTTGGATCAGCACAGGCACCGCAGGGGCGAGCACGATGAAGACGATCAGCCCGAGGACCGGGTCCACGGCCACGCCGCGCACATCGGCCTTGCTCAACTGCACGGCTGCGTCGACCCGGCGGAAGCAGTTGAAGATCGAGACGAATGGCGGGACGATGATGATCCAGCCGAGGAGCATCGCAAGGAGCGAGGTCGCAGGCGAATCACCGCACTCCTCCGACTTCTTCGACTTGCCGTAGTCGGCCAACTCGCGGTTGATGAAGTAGTACCAGAAGAAAAAATAGATCCCGATCGTGAGGATCGTCCAGACGAGCACCCAGATGGGGCTCCGGACCTTCACCTTCGCCTGCGTGCTCTTGATAGTCAGTTCTTCAGCCATATGTTCTTCCCCTCCTCAGTGGATTGGGAGATACTACCTCGCCACCCTGACCACGATCGTCTTGGCGGCGTCGGTAGAGGAGTTGGTCGCGGTTACTCGAATCCGACCGCCTCGGATCACGGCTCGCTTGAGGGCAGGCGAGTAGGTGAGCTTGATGACGGGCCGCTGACCGGAGTCGATGGGGATCGTTCGCGGCACGAGAGCCTTGCCGGTGCCAATCTGGTTGCCGGTGAGCCT
>JAUMFR010000103.1:0-7825 GCA_032119755.1 Solirubrobacterales bacterium
CTTCTTCTCACAGCTCTGGATCTTCGGCTCGAGTCCCGAGATCGCACTCCTCGCCGTGATGTCGGTCGGGCTTCTCGGCGGAAGTTTGACCGGGTCGGTCTTCGGCTTTTCGGTCGGACTGCTCCTCGACTGCCTGTTGATGTCCGATCTGGGTGCCCTGGCACTGACCCTGATGGCCGTCGGCTACTTCGCCGGACGCTATCGGGAGGACGTGGGGAGGCCGACCAAGCTGGCAGCGGTCCTCTTGGGCGGTCTCTTCACCTTCGCGGGCGGCGGTCTGTTCGCGGTCATCCAGCTCGGGCTCGGGGTCGATTCCGAGGTCACCGGCGGAGTTGCACGTGACCTGCTGATGGAGACGCTTCTCGGGTTCCTCTTGGTGGTGCCGGTCCTCTTCCTGGTTCGCCTCTGGCTGAGATCGGCCTTGATCGAGGACGGTCCCTCTCAGGAAGGGCGGCGAATGCGCAGGCTCCGCGAGAAGGAAAAGAGGGTCGAAGGGGCCGGGGCCTAATCTCCATGTACATGCGGGAACCAGGGAGAAGCGAGGCCGAGCAGTCACGGCTCGCAGTCAGGGTGGCGGTGTTCGCAGGGCTGGCGGTTGTCCTCTTTGCGGTCGGTGTACTCAGGCTGTGGCAGCTCGAGATCCTGAATGGAGATGACTACCTCCAGCAGGCAAACGACAATCGCATCGCCGAGATAAGGGTCCAGCCACCGCGCGGAAAGGTGGTCGACCGCGACGGCAAGATCCTGGTCTCGAATCGGACCCGCAATGAACTCAGGGTAACCCCGGTCGAACTCCCTCCGCCCGGTCCTGAGCTGAAGGCGGAGATTCGGAGTCTCTCCCAGGTGACCGGAATCCGCTACCTGGATCTGAAGAAAAAGCTCAAACCCGAGAACGCCGATGTGCCCGGCGGCGCAGTGATCCTGAGTCAGGATCTCGGGCTCGAGAAGGTCTTCTACCTGCGCGAGAATCGCGATCGGTTCCCCGGTGTAGACGTGGAGAGGGTCTTCGTCCGAGACTATCCACGGGGTTACCTCGCCGCGCACCTGTTCGGAAACGTGGGTGAGGTTACCGCGGAGCAACTGGAGCTTCCGCGCTACCGGGGGCTGCGCCAGGGTGATCTGGTAGGTCAGTCGGGGATCGAGTACGAGTACGACCGCTTCCTGCGTGGTGCGCCCGGAGCAACCAGGATCCAGGTCGACTCCCTGGGCAATACCCGCGGAACCCTCGCCGACAAGCCGGCAACTGCGGGACAGAACGTCAGGCTCACGATCGACTCCGACCTGCAGGCGACCGGTGAGGCCGCGCTCAGCTCCTTCGGTCTGCCGGGAGCGTTCGTGGCAATGGACCCGAGGACCGGCGAGATCCTCGCCATGGGTTCCACTCCCACGTTCGACCCCGCGATTTTCACCCGTCCGATCACCGAGAGTCAGTACCGGCAGCTGACCGCCAAACAAAACGATGCGCCCCTCGCCAATCGGGCGATCCAGGGTCTCTACCCGCCGGCTTCGACCTTCAAGCTGATCACCGCAACCGCCGCCCTGGAGGAAGGACTGATCACCCCACAGACGGTGGTCGAAGACACCGGAGAGCTCACCATCGACACGATTAGCTTCAAGAACGCTGGAGACAGGGTCTACGGGCCGATCGACATGGTCGATGCGCTGCGGGTCTCGTCAGACGTGTACTTCTACAAGCTCGGGCTGGAGGCCGGGGCAAGCGGCGACGGAGGTCAGATCCAGGACTGGGCGAAGCTCTACGGGCTGGGCGAGACCACCGGGATAGACCTGCCAGCGGAGACCGAAGGACTCGTCCCCAACCCGAAGTGGCGCAATCAGTTGTTTTCGGAGGCACTGACCGATCGACCCTGGACCGATGGCGACAACGTCAATCTCTCGGTCGGGCAGGGCGATATGCAGACCAATCCGCTCCAGATGGCCGTCGCCTACTCGGCTGTGGCGAACGGGGGAACGGTCGTGACCCCGCATCTCGCCCAATCGATCGAGACGGTCACCGGTGAGACGATCGAGGAGGTCCTCCCGGCCGCGAAGCGCCAGATCGAGTTCTCACCCGGGACGCGCGAGACTCTCCTCGACGGGTTCGAGCAGGCTTTGCAAAAGCCCACCGGTACCGCCTACCAAGTGTTCGGTAACTGGAAGGTCCCGGTGGCCGGCAAGACCGGAACCGCTGAGCGGGGTACTGACGTTCCGGATCAGTCCTGGTTCGCAGCCATGGCGCCGGCCGGGAATCCTGAGATCGTGGTCGTCGCCACGATCGAGCGGGGAGGTTTCGGAGCCGATGCAGCTGCGCCGGTCGTGGCAAGGATCCTCGAGGCCTATTTCGAAATTCCCCAAGTTCCCTCTGCCGTCGGCAGGAGCGGGGCGGTGAGCGACTAGTGGAGGCTCGTCGCGGGAGGATCGACCTCACCCCTGACCGCCCCTCGTTTGCTGAGCGGCTGAGACTCTCGTACATGGACCCCTGGATGCTGACCACAGCGATAGTCCTGATCGCGTTCAGTGTGTTCACCCTAGGAAGCGCGACTCAGGATGACATCCCCGGCCAGCCCCTCTACTTCACCTTCCGACAGGCTCTCTACGGCCTGATCGGGATCGCGGTGATGATCGCGGTGGCGCGATTCGATTACACCCGCCTTCGTGAGGTGAGGATCGGCCTCTACTCGCTGATGATCGGTTCGATCCTGATGGTCTTCCTGTTCGGAGCGGCAGCAAGAGGATCGCGACGCTGGATAGAACTCCCTTACTTCCGGTTCCAGCCGTCCGAGCTCGCCAAGGTGATCCTGATCGTCGCCCTCGCCGGTTTCGCGATCGAGATGACTCGCCGTATGGATGACCCTCGTCGCACGATCCGCCTCGTCTTGTTGGGATTCTTCCCTGCGGTCCTCGTATTCCTCCAGCCGGATCTCGGCACAGCCATCGTGCTCGGGTTCATAACGCTGACGATACTTTTCCTGTCCGGGACCCCTTGGAAGCACCTGGTAGCGATCGGAGGGGTCATCCTCGCTCTCGGCGCCTTGGTGCTGGTCGCGGCACCGGCCGTCGGAGTCCCGGTCCTCCGCGCCTACCAGCAGGAGCGACTGACCAGCTTCCTTTCACCGAGCGCAAATCCGGCCGACGCCGGGTATCAGGTCAACCAGGCCTTGATCGCGATCGGCTCAGGAGGGAAGACTGGACGCGGTGAGGACTCCACTCAAGCAGATCTGCGCTTCCTGCCGGAACGACACACAGATTTCATTTTCGCCGTAATCGGCGAACGGTTTGGCTTTTTGGGCGCTGGGTTCGTAATATGTCTCTACGCCCTACTCATCTGGCGGGCGCTTAGACTCTTGATCCAATCAAAGAACTTCTACGGAACCCTCGTCGTCGGCGGAATCGCCGCGATGCTGCTTTTCCAGGTCTTCGTGAACATCGGAATGAACTTAGGTCTAATGCCGGTAACAGGAATAACACTGCCACTCATGAGCTATGGAGGCTCATCTGTTCTGGTGACCTTCCTGGCAATCGGTTTGATGCAGGCCGTTCATGTCCAGATGCGGCTCGAGCCAGGCGACGGGGCAAACAACACCCCGTTGCGCTGATAACCAGAGACCCCACAGAGACCCGCTGCATTTCAACGAACCCGCTTTCCGCGGGTCGTATCGAGTTGCGCGCCTCTGCCGGAATCTCTGCCCGGCGCGGAAAGGAAACAAATGAAGAAGACGATTCTCGTGAGCGTGGATCCGGGCGAGACCCGGGTCGCGACGCTCGAGGCCGAGGGAAAACCCGATCGGTCGAGCAAGGCAAACCCCGGCGACGGATGGCAGGTATCCGAGCTCTATGTGGAGCGGAAGGGCCGCAAGTCGATCGTGGGGAACATCTACAAGGGGAAGGTGGACAACGTCCTGCCCGGGATGGAGGCGGCATTCGTCGACATCGGTCTCGAGCGGAACGGATTCCTCCACGTAGATGAGATAGTCCTCCCCGGAGGCAAGGAGGCACCGAAACGTGGCCATGGCGATGGCTTGCGCATCAACGAGCTGATCAAGCCCGGTCAGGAGATCGTGGTGCAGGTAGTCAAGGACCCACTCAAGAGCAAGGGTGCGAGGCTCTCGATGCAGCTCTCGATCGCCGGCCGCTATCTCGTCTACATGCCGCAAGGCGGCGGGACGGGCGTCTCCAAGCGCCTGCCCGATGGCGAGCGTCAGCGCCTGCGGAAGCTCATCGACAAGGTCGACATCGGCTCGGGCGGCGTGATCGTGCGAACCGCCGCGCAGGGGGTCGGCCAGCGGGACTTCGCACGTGAGGTCCTTTACCTGCACAAGCTCGACGAGGTGATCCAGCGGCGCGCAGAGGAGGCGGCCGCAGGAGATCTGATCTTCCAGGAGGCAGACCTCTCGATTCGAGTTCTCCGTGACGTCCTGGCCGAGGAGATGGAGGGCTGCGTGATCGACGATCAGCAGCAGTACGAACGCGTGCGCAACTTCCTCGAGCGTACCGCGCCGGATCTGGTCGACGGAGTCGAGATCTACGATGACCGCGAGCCGATCTTCGAACGTTGGGGGGTGACCGAGGCCTTCGACTCGACTTTGTCGCGGCGAGTCGATCTGCCTTCGGGCGGCTACCTGATCATCGATTACGCCGAGGCTCTCACCGTGATCGATGTCAACAGCGGCAGTTTCACCGGACGCGGGAAGGGGAGGCTCGAGGACACGATCACCAAGGTGAACGTCGAGGCCGCAGTAGAAGCCGTGCGTCAGCTGAGGATGCGTGACATCGGCGGGATCATCGTGATCGATTTCATCGACATGGCCCGCTCGCGCAACCGCGAGCAGGTCCTGAAGACGATGCGCAAGGCGCTCGAGGAGGACCGGACCAAGACCTACGTGGTCGAGATCTCCCCCCTGGGCTTGGTCGAGATGACCCGACAGAACGTCACCGACGGTGTCCGCGAGATCCTCACCAAGCGGTGCCCCACTTGCGACGGTGAGGGGGTGGTGAGCTCCGAGGAGACGGTCTCGATCGATGTGATGAGGCAGCTGGACGACGTCGTGGCGGCCGATCCTTCCCCCGAGGCCTATCTCATCAGGGTAAATCCGAAGGTCGCCCGGGAGCTGCTGAAAGCCGATTCGGGCCTACGAGAGCTCGAGGAGAGGACGAGCAAGAGATTCCACTTCGAGGGCGGCGATGCGCTTGCGCTCGACGCGTTCGAGGTGACCGGCAGCGGAAGCGACGAGAAGATCACGGAGAGGTCGCTCCCGTTCTCGGTTGGAGACGAGGTGCTGGTGGAGATCGACGAACCGCACATGTACAACCCAGATGACGGGGTGGCGCGAGTGGACTCTTACGTGGTCTCCGTCTCCGGCGCTGCCGGTGAGGTCGGAGAGCGTCGGATGGTCAAGATCTCGAGCGTGGGCCGGGCAGAAGCGACGGCGGAGCTGATCGGCAGCGAAGCTGCCGCATCGGCCGGCGAGTAGGGGCTACACTGCCTCGCCGTAGCGCGGCGGGTTCGCATTGCGACGACCAAGAGGAATCGAGATGACTTACGCGGTAATCGAGACAGGTGGCAAGCAGTACCGGGTCGAGAAGGGTTCGACCCTGCTCGTCGACCGCCTGAAGGCCGAAGAGGGCGACAAAGTCGGTCTCAAAGCGGTCGCCTTCAGCGACGGCGAGATGGTCGCCGGGCCTGAGTGTGAGAAGGTGAAGGTCGAGGCGAAGGTCACCGCGCACGAGCGCGGACCGAAGATCCGTGTCTTCAAGTACAAACGCCGCAAGGGGTATCGCCGCACCAAGGGGCATCGCTCCGAACTGACTCGGCTCGAGGTGACCGAGGTGAAGATGCTGTCGCGCAAGCCAGCAGCGAAGAAGGAGGAAGAAAGTGGCTCATAAGAAGGGACTCGGCTCCTCCAGAAACGGTCGTGACTCCAACCCGAAGATGCTCGGGGTCAAGGTCTTCGCCGGCGAGGCGGTCTCGGGTGGCGAGATCATCGTCCGCCAGCGCGGCACCCGTTTTCGCGCCGGCGACGGTGTAGGGATGGGGCGCGATCACACCCTCTTTGCGACCAAGCCCGGGACGGTCGAGTTCAAGCCCGGCCGCCGTGGACGCCTGGTGAGCGTGGTCGAGAATGGTGCCGTAGAGGCAGCCCCCGCTGCCCCGGCCGAGAGTTCCAAGACCAACGACGAGTAGTCCGCCTACCGCAGGGGGCGGAGGGTTTCAGCGCCCCGCGGTGAAGGCGCGATACTCGCGCGGAAGATGCTTTTCGATCAGGCAAGAATCTGGGTCGAGGGAGGGGCCGGGGGCAATGGCTGCGTCAGTTTCCGGCGTGAGGCCCACGTGCCACGGGGCGGGCCCGATGGCGGAGACGGGGGTCACGGGGGAGCCGTGGTGCTCGTCTGTGATCCGCAACGGCGGGACCTCTCGGCTCTCGGCAAGCGCCGCCACTTCCGGGCCGAGCGCGGGTCTCACGGAAGTGGAAGCCGACGTCGCGGCGAAACCGGCGAGGACCTCGAGATCCAGGTCCCGCCCGGAACGGTGGTCAGCGGGATAGACGGATCTGAGCGTGAGTTACTCACCCCGGGCGAGCGGATAACGGTCGCAAGGGGAGGGGTCGGTGGCGCAGGTAACAAGCGCTTTGCCAGCTCGACTCGACGCACCCCGCGCTTTGCCGAGCGCGGCCTCGACGGAGAGGAGGGGTGGATCGAACTGCGACTGAAGATGCTCGCCGATGTCGGCCTGGTGGGCCTTCCAAACGCAGGCAAGTCATCGATGCTCACTCGGCTGACCAGAGCCAAACCGAAGGTGGCGGACTATCCGTTCACCACCTTGGAGCCGGCGCTCGGGATTCTCGATCTCGACGATCGGGCGCTTGCGCTCGCTGATATCCCGGGGTTGATCGAGGGGGCCGCGGAGGGCGCGGGCCTGGGGCACGAGTTCCTCGCCCACATCGAGCGCTGTCGCCTGCTCGTACACCTGGTCGAGATCGAACCTTCCGAGGGCGACCCTGCAACGAACTACCGGGCCGTCCGCGCCGAGCTTGCAAGCTACGGGGAGGGGCTCGCGTCGCTTCCCGAAATCCTCGTCCTTTCCAAGCGGGACCTCGCCTCGGCTGAGGAGGTCGTGGCGCCCCTGGATGAGCTCCGGGCAGAGGTCGGCTCGGGCGACGACGCGCCGGTCGTCGTGCTCGCCGCGTCATCGGCCACGGGAGAGGGGCTGGATGAGCTGATCCGCGAGATCTTCGCCGCATTGCCACCTGACGCCGTTAACGCTCCCAAGCCGACCGCAGCGGTAGGCGGCGGCGGGCACATGATCTACCGCCCGGGCGAAGAAGAGGGCTTCGAGGTCGTCGCCGACGGCGCTGGCAAGTGGCGTATCGAGGGCCGTGGGATAGAGCTCTTGTTCGCCCGTCATGATCTCTCCAACCCCGAGGCACTCGGATATCTCGAAAGCCGATTGAAGGAGATCGGCGTGCTCGCTGAGCTCCGACGGGCAGGATTTGAGCGGGGGCAGGAAGTGATCGTGGGCGATGAGGCGTTCGAACTCGATTTCAGCTGAGAGGTCGCAGGCCCTCACCCGCGCAGAGCAAGGCGCCGCTCATAGACTCAGGCGACCATGACGGTCGTCTGCAAACTCGGATCCTCGATCGTGGCTGCCCCCGACGGCAGCCTGCGCGAAGACGTGCTCGATCTCGTCTGCGCTCAGGTCGCATCGCTCCACGGCGAGGGAGAGAGGGTGATCCTCGTCACCTCGGGAGCGATCGCACGGGGGATGAGGTTGATGGAGATGGAGGCGCGCCCTGCTGCGATCGACGAGCTTCAGGCGGCCTCGGCGGTCGGG
>JAUMFR010000104.1:0-3044 GCA_032119755.1 Solirubrobacterales bacterium
TTGCCGAGGGCCTGTCTCCATCCCTCACCGTCGGGATGAGTGCGAACCGGGTCGGTGTCGGACAGCAGCACCGTCTCGAGGCTGCCGTCCCGCAGCTTTTCGCAGATCTCCGCCACTCCGGGTCCCTCGGGCGCTTGGGCGAGACCGGCGGACGCGCCCGGCAGACAACCGACCTCGCGCAGGCCCCTGCCGTTCGCCTCCGACGGGATCTCGATCAGGCCCGAGGTCTCGGTGCCTTCGATCCCCAGAACCGTCGCGAGATCCATCAGGGCGGAAATGGCTCCCGGCTCGCTCCAGAGTTTCTCGCCCCAGACCACGACTACATCTTCGGCACCGCGGAGTTCCGTCGCCAGTGCGGCGACTGCTTCCGCATCTGGCCCACTCGAGGAGCCTTCGCTGCGGATCTCGCCGGCCAGTTGCGAGATGAACTCGGCTGCGGCACCGGGCAGGTAGCGCCCCACCGCATGAGCGCGTCGATCGAGGGCGGTGGGAGAATCGGTCGCAACCGCTAGGCGCACGCCGTTTCGCCTCACGCCCTTGCGGATGCGCAGGTCGCAGATCGGCATCTCGTTGCGCGGGTCCGCGCCGAGCACCAGCACCGCCCCCGCATGATCGATGTCTCGCATCCGCGCGGTCAGAGCGGGATTCGAGAGGCTCCTCACCGCACCGGCATCCGCCGGGTGCGCTCCCGAGTCGATCGCGCTTCCGCCCAGTCCTTCTCGGAGGATCCGCCCGAGCAGCCATCCCTCCTCGTTGGAGGTGCCGCCGCCGGCGAGCACTGCAGTCTTCTCGCCCGATGACTCCAGGGCCTTCGCGACCCGAGAGAGCGCGTCGTCCCAGGAGATCGGAGAGAGCGTGCCGTCGCCGCCACGGAGCATCGGCTGGGTGATTCGCTCATCCGAGCGAAACGACTGGAAACCGAATCGCCCCTTGTCGCAGAGCCAGCCGTCGTCCACGTCCTCGTTGTCGCGTGCGAGGACTCGCAGGACCTCTTCGTCGCGGATCGAGAACTTGACGTTGCACTGCGAGGAGCACAGGGTGCAGACCGAGCCTGCGTCTTCGATGTCCCACGGCCGCGCGCGGAACCGGTAGGTGTAAGTGGTCAGCGCTCCGACCGGACAGAGTTCGATCACGTTGCCGTGGTAGGGATCGTCGTAGGGACGGTCGTCGAAGGTCCCGACGAAGGTCCGGTCGCCTCGCTCGAGGAGTTGCAGCTGCTCGTCCTCGGCAACCTCCTGGCTGAACCTGACGCATCTGTAACAGAGGATGCAGCGCTCGCGGTCCAGCGCGATCAGCGGCGAGAGTTCGATCGGCTTCTGGAAGTGACGCTTGACGTCGGTGAAGCGACTCTTTCCGGGCCCCCAGCCCATCGAGATGTCCTGGAGCGGACACTCGCCGCCCTTGTCGCAGACCGGGCAGTCGAGGGGGTGATTGACCAGCAGGAACTCTACGACCGCGTTCTGGGCCTCCTTGACCTGGTCGGTCTTGGTGTAGACCACCATGCCGTCGCGGATCGGAGTCGAGCAGGAGGTCTGGAGTTTCGGGATGCCCTCGATCTCGACCAGACACATCCGGCAGGCGCCCACCGGCTCGCCGAGCTTGGGCTCGTAACAGAAGACCGGGATCTCGACGTCCCCCGACTTGGCAGCGTCGTGGAGCATCTGGCCTTCGGGTGCGGTGATCTCCCGTCCGTCGACGGTGATCGTCACCAACTCGCGAATCGGTTCGGCCATCTAGCCAGCACTCCCGGCGCCGAGCGGCCAAGCCACATCCGGCAGAGCATCGCCACCATGACCGTTGCCCACCGCGGCATGGCCGTTGACTCCACCCATCGAGATCGCCTGATCGAACTCGGGTCGGTACTTGGCGACCAGAGCGCTGACCGGCGCGGCCATCGAATCACCGAGTACGCAGAGGCAGTTTCCGGTGATGTTGCCCTGGACCGAGACGATCGTCTCGAGGTCGATCGGGGTTGCCTCCCCGTGGGAGAGCCGCTCCAGCATCTTCACCGTCCAGTTGGTGCCCTCGCGGCATGGGGTGCACTTGCCACAGGATTCGTGGTGATAGAACCGCGCGACTCGCAGTGCGAGCTCCACCACCGAGGTCTCCTCGTCACAGACGATGATCGAGCCCGAGCCGAGCATCGAACCCGCGTCGGCCATCGCCTCGAAGCTGTAGGGGAGGTCCATTCCCTCTTCGACGGTCAGCACCGGGGAGGAGGATCCTCCGGGGAAGAAGCACTTCAACTTCGCCTTGCTCGAGGCACCACCGGCAAGATCTTCGATGATCCCCCGAACAGGGACGCCGAGCTCGACCTCGTAGTTGCCGGGCTTCGCCACGTCGCCGGAGACGGAGACGACCTTGGTGCCGGGTGACTGCTCTGTCCCGAAGCTGCGGAACCATTCGGCTCCCGAGGCGACGATGTGCGGGAGGTTGGAGAGCGTCTCGACATTGTTGATCAGAGTCGGTCCTCCGTACAGGCCCTCGACCGCCGGGAACGGCGGCTTCAGCCTCGGGTTACCACGCTTTCCCTCGAGCGAGTCGAGCAGCGCCGTCTCCTCGCCGCAGATGTAGGCACCAGCACCCCGGTGGACGACCAACTCGACCTGTTCGCCAGTGCCGCAGACGTCCTCGCCGAGATATCCGGCCTCGTAGGCCTCGGCCACGGCGCGGTCGAGCGTGTCGGCCTGCAGCACGTACTCGCCGCGGATGTAGATGAAGCAGCGGTTGGCTCCGGCGGCCCGCGCAGCGATCGCCATCCCCTCGATCAGCTGGTGGGGGTTCTTCTGCATCAGCTCACGATCCTTGAAGGTGCCAGGCTCGGACTCGTCGGCGTTGCAGCAGAGGTACTTGTCCATATCGCCTCTCGGCAGGAACGATGCCTTCTTGCCCATCGAGAAGCCGGCGCCACCACGTCCCCGCAGATCGGATGCCTCGAGTTCGGCGAGGAGGTCCTCGGGAGTCATCTCGGTGTAGGCCTTGACCAGGGACTTGTATCCGCCGAGGCGCTTGTAGGTGCTGATCTTCGACAGGCCAGGCTCGTC
>JAUMFR010000105.1:0-2109 GCA_032119755.1 Solirubrobacterales bacterium
AACCTCGACAAGTACCGCGCCCGTCTCGACTCGATGAGCACCCGGTTGACCGAGTTGGAGTTCGAGGGTCGCGTGGTCCTCTACGACGTGCTCTCGGTGTTACAGCGGGTAGAGCTGGTCAGTCGGATGGCGGTCGAGGTAGAGCGCTATATCGTCGAGTTGGGAACCGAGGGCAGGTTGATCGAGATGCAACTGGAGGAGACGCTGGTCGGAGTGGCGGCCGACAAGTCCGCGCTGATCCGCGACTACGCCATCACCGACACCGAGCAGAGCCTTTCCGATGCGCTCAGCGCGCTCAGCCAGCTACCCCACCAGGAACTGCTCGACTACGGGCGTCTGGCCGAATTGCTCGGCTACGACCGGAAGACATCCACCCTCGAGTTCCCGGTGTCGTCGCGCGGCTACCGTGTGCTCGGGAGGATCCCGAGGCTGCCCAAGCTCGTGGTGCAGCGGATCGTTCAGGAATTCGGCGGCCTCGAGGAGGTGCTCGCTGCGAGCGATGAGGATCTCGAGGCCGTGGAGGGCGTGGGAGCGACCCGCGCAAAAGAGATCAGAGAGGGAATGCGCCGGATTCGCGAGGTCGAGCCGGTCGACAGGTACTTGCAGGACTGACAGAGGACAGGATCAACCCAGGGGCCCCCGCCCCGAGACCCTAGGAGGAGACCATTCCAGAGCTAACAGAAGATCACGCGAAGGCCGCAGTCGGCGAAGTAGAACTCGAGGTCGTCTACGAGCACATCGAGTTCGAGGTCGGCGACAAGGTCGTCTATCCACATCACGGTGCGGGCAAGGTCCTCAAGAAGGAGAACCGAAACCTGATGGGCTCTCGCCGCGAGTATCTGACGATCATGATCCTCCACAACAACATGACCGTCATGGTCCCCTCCGAGAACGCCGCCCGAGCCGGCTTGCGCCGGGTCTGCGACGAGGGTGAGCTCAAGAAGGTGGTCGCTGTCCTGACCGACCCGGTCTCGGACATGCCGAAGAACTGGAATCGTCGCTTCAAGCACAACCGGGAGAAGATCAAGACCGGTGACGTGTTCGAACTCGCAGAGGTGGTCCGGAACCTCGCGCTTCGCGAGATGGAGAAGGGTCTCTCCACCGGAGAGAAGCAGATGTACACGCGTGCCAAGCAGGTCCTCGCCTCAGAGTTCATGTACGCGCTCGACACCGACGACGAGGGTGCTGAAGCTTACCTAGACGGTCTGCTCGAGAAGAGCTTCGGCGCGATGCAGGAAGCAGCAGCTGCCTGACACGAGCGCCATCCTCGCGGCTGCCGGCTCCGGGGAACGACTCGGAGCCAGCCAACCAAAGGCCCTGGTCGAACTGGCCGGGAGGCCGATGTACCGGTGGCCACTGGATGCCCTCGAGGGTGCGGAGTCGATCGCTCAGGTGATCATCGCCGTGCCCCCCGGCATGGAGGATCGGATGCCCGGCGGCGACGATAGGACCCGGGCGGTCGACGGAGGGGAGACCCGAACCGAATCGGTTGCCAATGCCCTCGCTCTGTGCGAATGCGAATTCGTCCTGATCCACGACGCCGCACGACCACTCTCCACATCCGATCTCTTCGACCGGTTGATCGAGCGAGTGGCCTCGGATGATTCGCTGGCCGGCGCGATCGCTGTCTCCGCGATCCACGACACGGTCAAGCGTGTAACCGACGACGGCCTGATAGCCGCCACGATCGACCGATCGAGTCTCCGCGCAGCGGAGACCCCCCAGGTCTTCCGTACAGCAGTGCTGCGCGAGGCAATCGAGTCAGCAGGTGCGGGCGGGGCGACCGACGAGTCGATGCTGGTCGAGGCAGCGGGTGGCAGGGTGGCCACGGTCGAATCGGATCAGGAGAATTTCAAGATCACCACCCCCGCCGATCTCGAGCGGGCGGCGGCGGTACTCTCAGCGCGCCGCTAGCTCTCGGTCTGACCCTCGGACTCGGTGCGCTCGGAGCGAGGTACGTACCCGAGCAGGATCGCCACCGCGGCTATGAAGGCGACCTGACCTATTCCCAGGGCGGTACCGAGATTCGCCGCCCCTGCCGCCAGCGCGATCAGGGTGACGGTCACGAATACGGCTAGCGAGATGGCTGTGTCGCGGAGCATCTATCGG
>JAUMFR010000106.1:0-3557 GCA_032119755.1 Solirubrobacterales bacterium
AGTACTTGCGCCTGCCGAGCAGCTCACGGGCCTTCTTGGCGGAGATCGTGGTCTTGCCACGTGACTTGCCCTCCGCAATCCGTGCGGCGACCTTCCTGCAGATCGCGCCGATCTCACGCTCGAGGTTCCTCACCCCTGCCTCCCGCGTGTATTCGTTGATCACGGCGAGCAGACCTGCGTCCGCGAATTCGAGCTTCGACTTGGTCAACCCGTTGGCCTTGAGCTGCCGTGGCAACAGATAACGCTTGGCGATCCGTAGCTTTTCCTCGACCGTGTAGCCGGCCAGTTCGATCACTTCCATCCGGTCGAGCAGAGCATGCGGAATGGGATCGAGCACGTTGGCGGTGGCGATGAACATGACGTCGGAGAGGTCGAACGGCAGGTCGAGATAGTGATCGCGGAAGGTCGAGTTCTGTGCCGGGTCGAGGACCTCGAGCATCGCGCTGGCCGGATCGCCGCGAAAGTCCGCTCCCATCTTGTCGATCTCGTCGATCATGAATACGGGGTTCCTGGTGCCGGCATCCCGCAAGGCGCGGATGATCGTCCCGGGCATCGCTCCTATGTAGGTACGACGGTGACCACGGATCTCTGCCTCGTCGCGGACGCCACCGACGGAGATGCGTTCGAACTCGCGGCCGAGAGCTTTCGCAATCGACTGTCCGAGGCTGGTCTTGCCAACCCCCGGAGGTCCGACGAAGCAGAGGATCGGTCCCGGCGAATCAGGGTTCAGCTTGCGCACCGCGAGGTACTCGAGGATCCTCTCCTTGATCTCTTCGAGGTCGTAGTGATCGCGGTTCAAGACCTTTCGCGCGTTCCCGAGGTCGAGGTCGTCGATCGTCTCCTCATTCCACGGCAACTCGATCAACCACTCGAGATAGCTTCGGATCACTCCGTACTCGGCGGCAGCAGGTGGCAGCTTCTCGAGCCGGGCGAGCTCACGATCGGCCTGCTTACGGGCCTCTTCCGGCAGCTCCGCCTCTTCGATCTTCTCGCGTAGTTCCCTGGCCTCCACCTGCTGCTCATCGCCCTCTCCCAGCTCGTCCTGGATCGCCTTCAGCTGCTGACGCAGGAAGAACTCACGCTGTCCCTTGCCGATCTCCGACTCCACGTCGGACTGGATCTTCGAGCCGATCTTGACCACCTCGAGCTCTCTGGCGAGCAGCTTGGAGAGTGCGTGCAGGCGTTTAGAGACGTTGCGCTCCTCCAGCAATTGCTGTTTCTCCTCGATGGGGATCCTCAGCGCCCCGGCAATCAGGTGCGCGAGAGCGGAGGGTTCGTCCATGTTGGTCACCGCAAGCTGCAGCTCCTCGGGCAGGTAGGGAATCCGTTCGATGATCTCGCTGAAGGTGTTCTGGACGTTGCGGGTGAGCGCCTGGAGCTCCTGCGTCTCCTCCATCTGATCCGGCAGCGCTTTGACTTTGGCCACCAGGTAGGGCTTTTCGGAGACATAGGGGCCGACCTCGACCCTCTCGCCACCCTGCACCAGAATCCGCAGCGTCCCATCGGGAACCTTGAGCATTCGGGCGATCGTGCCTGCGACGCCGACCGGGAAGAGATCGGACGGTCCCGGCGTGTCTTTCTCGGGATCCCTCGAGGCGACCATCGCCAGCATGCGGTTGCCCGAGAGGACATCGTCGATCAACTTGATCGACCTCTCTTGGCCCACGGCGAGTGGCGTCAGTTGGTCCGGGTAGGTGACCGTCTCTCGCAATGGCAGTACGGGCAAGGCGTCGGGGAGAGGCACTTGGGTCCGGACGAGTTCGTCCACGTCCGGGAGCTCGACCACCTCCAGTTGCGGGATCTCCTGAACCTCGTCGTCGGCGCGAATCACTGTTCGCCTTGATCTGCCCGCTGGACCGGTACCCGCTTCGCAGCTCTGGACTTCACCGGCAGCTCGACGTTGAGTACACCGTCCTCGTAGGTGGCCTCGGCCCGCTCCGGATCGACCTCGATCGCGAGCTCGATCACCCGACGGAACGGACCGGACGGCAACTCCACCTGCTGGTAGCTGCGACCGGTGGTCTCCCGCTGGGGCTTCTCGCCGCTGATCACGAGGGTCCTGCCACGCACCTCGAGGTTCACAGCCGAGACCTCGACCCCCGGGATCTCGGCACGGACAACCGCTACCTCCGGCTTGTTGCCTCCCCGGTAGTAGACGTCGACCCTCGGAGCGAATCCGACCGGGCGGCGCTGCGTGCGCAGTCCGGGACGCTCCCAGAAATCGACCAGCAGCTCGTCCATCTCGAGCCTGACGCGGGTGAAATCGGCGAATGGATCCTTCTTCGGCATCTGTGAGGAGAATAGAGAGGCGTCGATCAGAGTTCGACGGTCTCCCCTTCCGCGGCGAGGATCACCTCGGCGCCATATCCGGCCTCGGCCTCTGACCGGACCTGATCCGGGTCCAGTTCGTCGGAGAAGTGGGTGATCATCACAGCGCCGACCTCGGCCTTTCCCGCGAGTTCACCGGCTTCGCGAGCCGTCATGTGTCCCCGCTCGTCCTCGGGTTCGTCTCCCTGCTGGGCCAAAGTCGCCTCGACCGTCAGCAGATCGGCCCCCTTGGCGAACTCGATCAACTCACTGTTCGGTCGGCAGTCCGCCCCATGGACGATTCTCGAGCCGTTGGCCGCGACGAGCGAGATCGCATAGGTCTCGATGTAGTGGGGTACCGGTTGGAAGGTCACGGAGATTCCACCGACTGAAACCTCACCATCCGGCTCGTACTCGTTCACCTCGAAGGCGGTTGCGAGCAACTCCTCACTGCCCCATGACCCCGTCACGCGACCGAAAGCGTCCGTCGACCCGGGAGGACCCCACAACGCTGGTCCAGCGGAACCCGCGATCGGCATCTCCCCGGAGTGAACTCGACTCGGTGAATAGTTGAGCGCATAGGAGAACGGGATCAGGTCCAACCAGTGATCGGCGTGGAGATGGCTGACCACCACTGCATCGAGCGCCGAGTAGTCCGGCATCCGTTCGCGAAGCTTGCCGAAGACGCCGTTGCCGCACTCGAGCAGCAGCTGCGTATCCTCCTCCTCGAGCAGATAGCCGGAGCAGGCTCCCCCACTGTCCTCCCAGGCCGGGGACTTCCCGAGGACCGTGAACCTCACTTGACCGATTTGCTCCGCATAGATAGAACATGAAACCGCACCGGAGTGCCGAACGCGCAACCGGGGTGGCGTTTCCCGCCCCCGGCGCCTGAATCAGGTCAGCGGACCTGTCTAAGCGGGGTCGCCCGGGTCGCGCATCAGCAGCGTCGGCTGCCGTGGCGGCACGAGTCCCTCCGGGGAATCGAGCCTGAAGGTAGGACAGGGCTCATCGAGGCCGAGGGCGCAAAGACCACGAGCACCGAAGAAACAGTCTGCACAGGTGTAGGCCTTCTTCCTCTTTCGGGGCTTGCTCCTGACTGGCGCCTGCTTCTGACTGCTGCCTGCCGCGGGTTTGGGGCCAGCGACAGCCGCTCGACCTCGGGTCAAGTGGAACTCTCCTCTCGCTACTTCGACTGTGGGGGTGAGACGATCGCGCCGGGTCTCTCCGGCGCCGCGGCATCATGTCACCTG
>JAUMFR010000107.1:0-6138 GCA_032119755.1 Solirubrobacterales bacterium
GAGAACTCGGCTAGGCGGAGGATCGAGTCGTCGAGCAGCCGGATATCCGGGTTGCAGAGCACGGTCACGGGCGCATTGGCCATCCGGACACCTCGGTTGGAGGCGGCACCGAATCCGAGATTCGAGCCGAGGCGTTCGATCTGAAGGGGGCCTCTCCATTCCTGCGCGACCTCCGTCGGATCCTCCGAGGAAGCATTGTCGATCACGATCAGCTCGATCGAGTCGTCGGTCGGGAGGTGTTCCAGCATCGATCGGACCAATCCTGCGAGGTCGTCGAGAGACTCCCAGGTGACCACGACGAAGCTGATAGCCGGCTTCACCTCTACCTCGATCCGTCGAATCCCACCATGCGTCCCATGGCCGACCGAAGCGCCGAGAATGAGAACTTGATCAGGACTCCCAGATAGATCGCCCAGTTGTAGAGCGGATTGTGTTCAGAAGAGAGGTGGTCTTGGTAGAACCGGATCATCCCCCTGTGAAAGGCCCAGTTGAGCCTGAGGGGACGGAATCGACCACTGCTGGCGCCCTTGACGTGCACCGCCTCGGTCTCTGGAACGAACCAGGTGAGCCAGTTGCGTTCGGCAAACCTCCAGCACAGGTCCAGATCCTCCATGTACATCCAGTAACGCTCGTCGAAGCCGCCGAGATCTTCGAACCACCTCCGTCTGATCAGCATCAGGGCACCGTTGACCGCGTCCACCCTGCCTCCACCTGCAGCAGCAGGTGCCAGATATTCTCTCATCGCCCGGGGTGCCTTTCGGCGCTTGCTGACCCCCGCGAAGTGAGACAGCGCGCTCAAGGGAGTGGGGAAGGACCGGCGGGCCGCATGGTCCTCGGAGCCGTCGGGCAGGATCAGCCGACAGCCGGAGATGCCTATCTCGGGATTGGAGCGCATCTTCGCGATCAGGGTTTGGAGCGTGTCCGGCTCGAGCCAAACATCCGGATTGAGAGCGAGCAGGAATTCGGAATCACCCCTCGACGCTGCCAGATTGGTCGCGCTTGCGAAACCGAGGTTCGATCTCGATTCGGTCAGGTCCACCGACGGGAACAGATCTGCGACCACGGCGCAGGTCCCGTCTGTAGAGGCATTGTCCACAACCGCTACCCGTCCGAGCGAAACCCCGGTCGAGGACTCGACGGAATTCAGGCAGCGCCCGATGTGCTGCGCCGACTGGTGGGTGACGATTGCGACGTCCACGGCGCCCAACTCGGTCGACCGCTCGCTCACAACTCCTCGGCAACCTTGGGCGCCTCGCGGTAGAAGGCGGCCAATCCAAGTGCACAGATCGCGACGAAGATCGAAAGTGACGCCGGGAGTATCCACCAGTGCCCCGAGGTGGCCTCGATCACGCTGGGAGCGTTAGGGTCGATTATCCAGTGGTGGGCCTGAATGAAGATGAGGCTCAACGGGTTCAGTTCGATCAGCGCTCGCATTCCTTCCGGGGCAACCTCGATCGGGTAGAGGATCGGGGTGCCGTAGAAGAGCGCAAGTCCGATCACGGTCCAGATCAGGCCGATGTCCCTGAAGCGTGGAAAGAAGGCACTCAACAGGAAGGAGGTACCGAAGGTCAGAGCGAGCAACCAGAGCAGAATTACCGGAAGGAAGAGCCAGGTGAGCATCGGCTCGACTCCGCTGATGATGATGAAGGCGAACACGGCGATCAGGTTGATGGTGAGGGTGAGAAAGGTCGTGAGGACGGTTGAGGCGGGAATCACTATCCGCGGCAGCTGGGCCCTCCTGACGAGCCCCTCGTTGTCGACGAGTGATCCGACGGCAGCGCTGGTCGCATCCCCGAACAGCGAGTAGAGCATGATGTTCAGCAGGAGCAACGACGCGTAGTCAGGCACCTGATCACCAAACCTGAACACCTTCGTGAATACGAGCAGCAGGATCCCGAAGAGCATCAGTGGGCGCGCCAGGGACCAGATATAGCCGAGTACGGTCCCGTGGAAGCCGAGCCTGAAGTCGGTGACCGAGGTGAGCCAGAGCAGCGAGAAGAAACGGCGGGCTGATCCTCCGAAGGCCGAGGGCCCCGGGATCTTCTCCAGAGGCGGATGGTCCGGGGTACGCTCTGCGGCCTTCATCGCTCACCGTCAATTCGTCGGGAACTCTTGCCGTAGGGAATCGCCACCAGAGTGCCCACATCTGCTCCCTTGACCACCGAGAAGGGGAAAGCCTGGCTGGTCGGCTGGATCAGTTCTCCCTCGTCGACTGAGCTCAGGTAGTACCTCAGCATGTAGTCACCAACCCCAAGCGGACAGTCGAATTCGAACCTTACCTCGGCCCGCTCGCCCGGTCCGAGGTTTCGGATCTCCTCTGCGTTGGAGGCCATCGCGGCGACCCTGATCACCGAGCTGGTTGCGATCTCGACGTAGAGGAGGAGGTCACCGACCGGCTCGTTGCCTTCTATCTCGGTGACGATCTGGAGCGGTTGCCCGGAGTGGACCGCGCGAACAGGATTGTCGTCGGCGTCTCGGAGCTCTATCCGGCTGACCCGGGCCCTGAGGTTCGCCCCGCCCGTCCTCTCGGAGTGAGCATGCTCTTCGTAGGAGATCTCGACGTATCGGTCAGCGACTTCGGTGGGATCTCCGATCGTGTCGACGACCCCGCCTTCGACCAACATCGCACGGTCGCAGTGGCGCTGGACCGCCGCCATATCGTGCGTCACGAGGACGATCGTCTTTCCCTGGGAGCGCAGGAACTGGAGAGCATCGGCGCACTTGCGTTGGAAGGCGGCATCTCCCACGGCAAGCACCTCATCGATGAGCAGCACGTCCGCACGCGCCTGGAGCATCAGCGCAAACGCGAGCCGAACCTGCATCCCAGAGGAGTAGTTCTTCAGCTTCAGGTCGGTGTAGTCCTGGAGTTCGGCGAAGTCGAGCACCTCGTCGTAGCGATCATGTGCCTCGGTGATGCTCAGCCCCATCATCACTCCGTTCAAAGCGACATTCTCCCGCGCTGTGAGGTCGGGGTTGAATCCGACTCCGAGTTCGATGAAGGGAGCAATCCGCCCCGCGACCTCGATCTCTCCCGAGTCGAGGTGGTAGATCGATGCCATAAGTTTGAGCAGCGTGCTCTTGCCGGATCCGTTCCTGCCCACGATGCCGAAGAACTCTCCAGCACTGATCTCGAAGTCGATTCCGTTCAGTGCCACCAGTCGCCTCTCGTCCCTTCCGAGCAGATGGCCTGGGTTCAGCAGGTGTTCCTTGAGTGTCTCGCTCTGATTACTCAAGACCCTGAACGACTTGGTCACCCCGCGTGCCCGGACCGAGAGCGGTCCGGCTGCTTGGGGGGTCGCGGTCGGATCTGCGTGTTCGGACGTCACAGCCTTGCCGCCTCTCCAGGTAGCGCCTCTTCGAGCAGTGGAATCCGGGCATCGCTCACCATTCCTTCAGGGTCCCTGATGAATCGCGCTCGCGACTGTATGACTCTTCGCCAGAGCAGCCCCTTGATCCGAGAGCGTTCGATGTCAGTCGTCTCGTTCAGACCCAGATAGCGACGGAAGCGCCGCAACAGGAGAGAGAGGAAGGAAATCGAGCTCCGGTCTGCAGATTCCAGCCGCTTCACCGCTCGCAGCTTCGCCCCGGTGAGTTTGCCCTCGCATCTGATGCGGACCGATGAAGCAAGGACGGTCAATCGGGTCGAACCGAAGTAGTAGTTCATGGGGAACAGCCGGCGGACTGCGATCGTGGACGGGTCGGGGGAAGAAGATGAAGAGGTGTCCCTGATCGTGGCGAGTAGCGAGCGCAATGGCCGGGCTCGACCTTGATCACCTCCCGATGTGGCCACCTCGAATCCGATCACGGCATCGCCATGCTGGACGTAGTCGTAGAGCGGCTCGTCCACGTAGGCGATATCTCCGATTGCGAGGGCGATACAGGCGATCCAGTGATCGTGGAAGCAGTTCACCGGCGTATGCGGGAACGGAAGGGCGAGCCTGAGGACCTCCGGTTTGAATATGGATGCTGCTCCGGTGACCGTATTCGCGATGATCAGCGATGCGAGGTTCGTGCGGTTGTTCCGCCTTCCCCGAACCCAGTAGGAAGAGTGGATGACCTCTCCGTGCTCGTCCACGATCCGCGAATCGGAGTAGGCCAGCATCGTGCCGGCCGGTTCGACCGCTTCGATCAGCGCCTGGAGTTTGCCGGGCTGCCAGGAGTCGTCCTGGTCCGCCAGCGCGATCAGCTCAGCCGAATCGGGAACCAATTCGAGCGCCCTCTCGAAATTCGAGTAGAAGCCCATCCGTCGGGATGCGGGGGAGACACGAAAGCGGGAGTCTCCACCGATCGCAGTCTCGATCAGCGCCTTCGATTCGGGTGTTGACTCGTCATCCGAGATGAAGCAGATCCAGTTACGGTGACTCTGTGCCTTGAGCGAGGCGATCTGCCGACCGAGCATCTCGGGGTTGGGAGAGTAGGTGGCCATACAGATCGCCACCTTTGGGCCCCGTTCGCCGTCAGGCCAGGTCGCATCCTCGCCCGGCTCGGGATTCGGCTGGAGGGGCAACCTCCCGATCTCCCTGGCGGCTTCTGCTCCCGAATGCGAGGTCGCGATCAGTTCCACCGGCACGGTTCGTCCTGCAGCGCGCGACGGAACCTCGGCAACCGCGAGGAACCCGCTCTGGAATGCGTTGCGGGCTGCTTCTCCAGTGAGCCCCTCCGTCACCGCTTCGCGGTAGACGTCCTTGCGCGGCAGGCCGTAGCTCATCGGTTCGGTGCGATGTCCGTCGACTGCGATCTCGATCTTTCTTATCGATGCGTTGTTCTCGGCTGGTCGGCACCACCCTCCGACCAGGAGTGGAGTCCCTTCTCCAACCGCAAGCGAGGGAGGAAACGGGATCTCCGATCCGGCGACGATTCCGAAAGGTTCCTCGGGCGTCACGGCCCGTTCGGTTGCATGCATGCGGGAAGTATCGCAACGGGCCGTCGCACGGATGACCGTGAACTGCCGTATCTCGACGGACCTGCAACTAGTGTTCAAGGGAGATGTCGGTGGGCAAACAGAGTCATGTTCCGCTTCCGCCTGTGGAGTTCATGGCCTCGGTCGGTTCAGGTCGCAACACGGACGACGAGACGATCGCGTCGTATCTGGAAGTCGGCCTTGCCTGTCGCAGGGATGTCGAGTCCCTGCTCGGGCCCGACTGGGAATGGCAGGGGAAGCGTATGCTGGATTTCGGTTGCGGAGCCGGGAGATTCCTGCGGAATACCCTCGATTGGGCGGAGATCGCCGAGATCCACGGCTCGGATCTCGACCGGCCGATGGTGGAGTGGGCGGCGGAGAATCTCTGCCCACCGATTGCCGGCATCGAACTGAATGGTTTCGACCCGCCGCTCGCCTACCCCGACGATCACTTCGATCTGGTGACCGCGTTCTCGGTCTTCACCCATCTCGGCCTCAATTGGGCCGAGTGGCTGCTGGAGGTCCGACGTGTTCTGAAGCCAGGAGGTTTGCTGATCGCGAGCATCCTGGATGAGGCATGTGCGGAGACTCTCACCGAGGTGCCTTACGAGGAAGATGCTGTCGGTATGAGCATCTGGGCCTACGCCAACCCGACCATTCCGTATGTGAACGTACTCCACTCACATTGGTGGCTACGCGAGCACTGGGGGAGGGCCTTCGAGATCCTCTCGATCGATTCCGGCTCGCACTCGGACGAGCCGAACCCGCCACACGAAATTCCAGGACAGGGAATAGTTCTGGCGCGGGCCGGGGCTGACGCCACGGCCAGCGAGTTGACCGCGATCGACCTCCAGCGCGAGAGGCCCGGTGACGATCGCTACATCGCTGCCCACAGGCACCAGCAGGAGATGTTCGAGGCCGAGGCCAGCGCGCTGAAGCAGAGATACCGCGAGTATGAGATGAGGCTTGCATTGCTCGAGCAGGCTCACGGAGAGCTGCTCGGGGTCACCACGGAGCGGTCAGCCCTGTCGAGGGCGAGGGGCTGGCTGAAGCGCAGCGACTGAGCCCCTTCGCTCAGTGATCCAGGACCAGCCCGAGGAATTCCCGGGTTCGCTCCTCACTCGGCGAATCGAGCACCTGTCGAGACGGCCCCTGTTCGACCACGACTCCACCGTCCATGAAGACCACTCGGTCGCCGACGTCACGGGCGAAATCGATCTCGTGGGTGACCACGATCA
>JAUMFR010000108.1:0-1596 GCA_032119755.1 Solirubrobacterales bacterium
AGCCTGACCCAAGCCGAGATCGCCCTGATGCTGAAGATCAACGCCGAGGCGGATGAATTCCAGGCCGCGTGGTGCGGTCAGACCTTGATCCTGCGCCCGGGGGTGCGGCCGCCGCGGATCGTGCTCTACCCCGAGGTCCACGATGCACTGGTCGACCGATACTCCGACGATCTGGAGGAGTTCAACTCCCATCTGCCCGTCGGAGCGGACTGGCGCCTTTCGGTGCTGGATCGAAACCTGACCGAGATCGAAGATGAGGATCCGGAGGCGATCGGCTCTAGGGAGGCTCGCCGGGCGATCGAGTTCCTGCTCTCGTTCGAGCCGGCTGAGGATCTGCGGCATCTGCTCGAATCCATGTTGCCGCCTGAGTCGTCGCTCGGGCGGGCGGGTCGCAAGCTCCGTTCAGCCGGCGCTGCCTTGAAGGCGAGAACTGCCCCCAGGTCCAGTTCCTGAGGGCGGGCGGACACGCATCGGGTCCGGCTTCTACCTCTACACGCTTGTTACCGTTCTGAGTCCATGAGCCAGCCGCGCGAACTCCTCGTTTATCCCGGCTCACCGAAGACCGGCACCTCCGCGCTCCAGGCGACGCTGCGCTGCAACGTGGCTCAGCTGAAGGCCGCTGGCTGGAACTACCTCCACGACCCGGTCGAGGGGGATCCCCATTCGGTCGGTTCCGGAAACAGCCTGAGGCTTTCGGCCGCCCTCAGCGGAATCTCGGATGGCGATCCACTGGCCGAGTTCGAGATCATCGCCCCGGCCGGAGAGCGCTCGATCATCGCTGGTGAGACTTTGTCCAAGATGGGCGCTGAGGAGTGGTTTCCGATCATCGAGTTGCTCGAGGCTGAGGGGGGCACTATCCGGAGCGTCTATTGCGTGCGTGATCTCTACCCCTTCTACTGGTCGGCCCACAATCAGGTCGTCTCGGTGTTCCGCCAGGCCGAGGAGTTCTCCGCCGGCTGGATGGCTGCCAGAGCCAGAAGCCGGAATACTCCCGTGGGTGGCCTGATCGACCGATATGCCCTGCCACTCCCCGATGCTCCTTGCGTGACCTCGCAGACGCTCCTCCATTACGAGACGATCAAGGAGAATCTCCTGGAGGAGATGATCCTCGCCGGAGGCCTGCCGCTGGAGAGTTTCGATCTCAGTCAGATGAGTTCGGTGAAGCGCCCGATCAACCGCAGTCTCACCCAGCCCGAGATGGCACTGATGCTCAAGATCAACTCGGAGGTGGACGAGTTCCGTGCGCAGTGGTCCGGTTTGACTCTGACTCAGCGACCCTCACCCAGACCGGTTCGCCCTGTCTGGGTGCCGGATGCGTACCAGTGGCTGGTCGACAACGCGCAGCCCACGCTCGACGAATTCAACGCGCTGCTGCCCCCGGGTACCGATTGGAGGGTGCAGATCCTCGACAGGTCCAAGTACGAGCTGGAAGAGGTCGATCCGCACCCCGAGCGCTCACCGGAGTTCGCCGACGCGATCTACCACCTGCTCTCGTTCGATCCTTCCGAGGATTACCGCGAGTTCCTGATCTCCCTGCTGCCCGGCGGTGTCTACGACCCGCCGCCTCCGCCCGGGCGACTGCGCCGGGTTGCGAGT
>JAUMFR010000109.1:0-1562 GCA_032119755.1 Solirubrobacterales bacterium
GCCCCGGACCGAGAGAGGAAGGTCTCGGCTGTTGCCTTCGGTCTGCAGATATGCAGCAAGCTCAGGGTCAGCCTCGATCGCGATCACAGTGTGCCCTGTTTCCAGCAGGGGGAACGTGACCCGGCCCGCCCCGGCACCGAGCTCGAGCACCGGATCCGGAGAGCCAGACGCGAGTGAGAGCCAGAGGGGGATGTCGCTCTGATACGGCCCGAGCTCGAGGCGCTGCCAGTCGGAGCTGCGGCAGGTCTCGGCCGACGGGTCTCCGGCTCGAATCTCATACCCAGAATTCATCGGCATGCCCTTTCCCTGCGATCTTCCCCCGGACATCGAGCAACGCCGTATAAGTGGGGAGGGCGTATACGGTTCCCTCGGAGCCCGCAATGGCAGCTGTCAGTGAGTTCTCGAGATCCTCATCCACAGCGATGAGCTCCACCGGCCAGCCCGCATACTTCAGCCGCAGTGCCATTTCAGGAGCGCGGCTTCCCGAGCAGGTGACGGACCGAACGTGTTCGGCGAGCAGTTCGAAGTCGGCGTCCCAAACCCAGGAGACATCGCGACCGTCGGCGATTCGATCGTTCAGACCGATCCAGAGATCCAGTGCACCCGACGGACCGGCCTCATCGACCAGCGTGCGGAGAACCTCGTTCGCACCGGTCGGGTTCTTGATCAACAGCAGCGAAACCCTGCCGCCAGCCAGATCGATCGTCTCGGACCTGCCGAAGGCAGGTGCGGTCGCGGAGAGACCCCTGACGATATCCGCGGTCGAGATCTCGAGCGCATGGCCCGCAGCTATGGCCGCAAGTGCGTTGTAAACGTTGTAGAGGCCGGGGAGGGAGAGGTCGACAGCCGAACTCTCGGAGGGGGTGTCGAACTCGAACTGGCTGCCAGCGAGTCCGTCGAGTCGGACCGAGCGCGCCACCACTTGTACATCTGCCGGTCTGCGGTGACCACACTGGGAGCAGGAGTAGTGGCCGAGGTGACCGATGAAGGTTCTCTCGTAGCGATACGTTCCGCCGCATCGACGACAGCGCTTGGCATCGAACGCGTGTGATTTCTCCGGGAGGGCCCTGCTTCGGTCTTCCATCCCGAAAAAGATCGGTTCCTCCCCCGAGTGCAGCGATGCGGCAAGGTCGGCAACGGAAGGATCGTCCGCACAGAGCACCAGCGTGCAGTTCACCGGCAATCCGGCAACCATCGCAGCCCACTCATCGGACAGGCGCTCGAGTTCGCCGTAGCGATCGAGTTGGTCGCGAAAGAGATTGCCCAGCACGACCAGCCTTGGCTTGAGGTAGGGGGAGAGTCGCGATACCCAGGCCTCATCGATCTCGAACAGTCCGATGGCGTCCCCTGAGAGCTTCGAGGAGTCGAGCAAGGCGGTTGCGATTCCCCAGTGCATGTTGGAGCCAGCCCGGTTGTGGAGCACTTCGCGCCCCGAGCACTCGAGAATCGAGGAAATCATCGCAGCGGTCGTGGTTTTGCCATTAGTCGAGCTGACGATGATCGATCCGCCAGGAATCCTGTCGGCAAGCCGTTCGATCGCATCGGGGCGGAGCGCGAGCAGG
>JAUMFR010000110.1:0-1504 GCA_032119755.1 Solirubrobacterales bacterium
AAAGCACGAACCGATCGCGATTGGGCCAGGTCGGGTCCTCCGGGTCGTAGCGGAGGAACCGTTGCCAGAGCGTGTACGCGGTCGGTGCGAGTCCCATCGGAGCGCCGGGGTGACCGGAGTTCGCCTTTTGGATTGCATCGATAGAGAGAGTGCGGATCGTGTCGATCGCCAACTGATCGATTGCCTGGTTTTCCTGTGCGCTCATCGGTCCTTTCCGGTCTTCTCGAACTTGCTCAGCCGACCGCAGCCTGATCGGCGATCACCAGCGACTCCTCATATGAAACCCGTCCCGCCGGAATCTCGCGGTTTCCCTCCAACAGGCCTGCGAGGGCATCCCTCTTGTCCTCGCCAGTGACGATCCAGAGGAGTGCCCTCGCCTTATCGAGGGTCGGGTAGGTCAGGGTCATTCGCTGTGCCCCTTGATAAGGCGCGCCCGTGAGTGCCACTTTTCGATCCGTCACCTCGAGCACCGTATCGCCTGGCACCAACGAAGCCGTGTGTCCATCGTCTCCGAGACCCAGATGGATCAGGTCGAACCGCTCAGGGATTGCAGCCGCGTAGCGCTCCGCGGCTGCCTCGAGATCCGGCTCGGACCCTCCCCCGCCCTCCACCGGCATCGGCTTCAGTGAGGCTTGCGCGAGGGGAGACAGCGCCGCGATGAGATGGGTGAGGTTCCTCTCCGGTGATCCAGCGGGCGCGATGCGCTCGTCGGTCTGGAAGATCGAGATCCTGGACCAGTCGAGATCCCTCTCCTCGAGTCGACCGTACATGCCCCACGGAGTCCTTCCGCCGCTGGCAGCGAGATTGAAGGGAGCACCGTCTGAGATGGACTCGCCTGCTCTCTCGGCGATCACTTCTGCCCCACGGGCAGCTACGGCGTCCGGGTCGGGCAGGACCTCTAGCTGATGGGATCCGCTCAACCTTCTGACTCCGCGGGCTTCTCATCATGCCCACCGAACTGATTGCGCATCGCGGAGAGGATCTGGTCGGCGAAATCGCCGAGGCCTCTCGAGTAGAAGCGTTCGTATAGAGCGGCTGTCAGCACGGGAGCCGGCACTCCTTCGTCGATCGCGGCGATCGAGGTCCAGCGTCCCTCACCCGAATCGGAGACTCGCCCGGTGAACTCGCTCAGCTCCGGGGACTGCTGAAATGCCGCTGCCGTCAGGTCGAGCAGCCACGACCCGACCACGCTTCCTCTCCGCCAGACTTCGGTCACCTCCGGGATATCCAGTTCGTACTGGTAGTACTCGGGGTTGTCCAGCGGCGCGGTCTCTGCGTCGGAAGCGCGCTCCTTGAGGCCTGCGTCTGCCCCCTTGAGGATGTTCAGGCCCTCGGCATACGCAGCCATGATCCCGTACTCGATTCCGTTGTGGACCATCTTCACGAAGTGACCGGCTCCACTCGGACCACAGTGCAGGTAGCCCTGCTCCGAAGGCGACGGAGTGCCGGTCCTTCCGGGAGTCCGTTCCGCCGATTCAACCCCAGGTGCGAGCGTCGCAAAGAT
>JAUMFR010000111.1:0-2668 GCA_032119755.1 Solirubrobacterales bacterium
CAACCACCACATCGCTCAGGTTGCTCGAGCCATCGGTGTTCACGTCCGCGACATTGATCTTGGCCGTCGAGACATCGAATACGACGGTCTGTCCGATCAATCCGGAGCGCTTCACCCAGCGGTTGCCGTTGGTGACCGTCACCGAGATCTGACCAGCCTCGAGGCCTTCGACGCCCACGTAAGTCCCGTGGAAGTTGTACTGCTGGCCCTTCTTGACAGGTCCCTTGCCGTTCTGACCCTTGCTCGGGCGATCGACCTTGGGGCCCTTGCCGACGCCATCAGCGCCCTGCTTTGCAGTGGCGGTTCCTACCGACGCGATCGACAGTGCTGCGACTGCAACCACCACAGTCTTTCCAAGTCTCTTCTTCATTTGTGTTCCCTCCTTGTGGGTGTCGTTCATCTAGTGCTTGAACACGAGAAAGGGGCCGAAGGTTACGGCCCCTTTCCGGAACATCGACTTTCTGGCTCAGCTACTCGATGCGCATGCCGGATATGGCCCTCGAGATGACCAACCTCTGGATCTCTGAGGTGCCCTCGAAGATCGTGTAGATCTTCGCGTCGCGATGCATGCGCTCGACCGGATACTCGCGGGAGTAGCCGTTTCCGCCCATGATCTGGATTGCCTTCTCGGTCACGTTCACGGCTACCTCTCCAGCCTTGAGTTTGGACATGGAACCCTCTGCATTCGCGAATTCCTTTCCCGTCCTGCCCATCCATGCGGCGCGCCAGACCAGCAGCCTCGCGGCGTCTATCTCGAGCTTCATGTCGGCCAGAGTGAAGGCGATCGCCTGGTTCTCGATGATCTTGCGACCGAACTGCTCACGCTCCTTGGCGTAGTCGAGGGCGTACTCGTAGGCGGCTCTCGCAATCCCGACCGCCTGGGCACCAACCGTGGGTCGGGTGGTCTCGAAGGTGGCCATCGCGGCCTGCGAGCGTGACTTCTTTCCCTCCTTGACCCTCGCGATGCGCTCGTCCAGTTTCTCCTTGCCACCGAGCACGCAGTTGCCGGGAATTCGACAGTCGTCGAGGTGGACGTCGGCTGTATGGGAGGCGCGGATACCGTGCTTCTTGACCTTTGCCCCCTGCTCGCAGCCCTTGGTCCCGGGCGGGATCACGAAGGCAGCGTGACCCCGTGAGCCGAGATCACGATCCACCGACGCAATCACGACGTGGATGTCGGCGATGCCGCCGTTCGTCGCCCAAGCCTTCTGACCGTTGAGCACCCACTCGTCGGTTGCCTCGTCGTACTTGGCTGTGGTCCTTACAGCGGAGACATCAGAGCCAGCATCGGGCTCCGATGAGCAGAAGGCCGCGACCTTCGGTTCGTCGACGCTTCCATAGCACTGGGGGATCCACTCCCCGATCTGCTCCGGTGTCCCGGAACCGAATATCGCTGCCACCGCCAGGTTGGTTCCGAAGATCGCCATTCCGATGCCGGCATCACCCCAGAAGAGCTCCTCGTTGACGATGGGCAGGGTCAGCCCGCTCTCGTCGCTGAAGAACTGACCGAGCGATTCGAATCCGTAGAGCCCGATCTTCGCTGCTTCCTGGACCACGGGCCAGGGGAACTCCTCCTTCTCGTCCCACTCGTGGGCGGCGGGCCTCACGACCTGCTCGGAGAATCCGTGAACCCAGTCCCTGATGTCTAGCTGGTCCTGCGAGAGCTCCATGGAGAATGTGGTCCCGCCACCGTCCCCGTTGCTGGTCGCCTGCTCGATCGCTTCCTCTGTCTTGGTCGTATCGGTGCTGGCCATCTGAAGCCCCCTTCTTTCGTGAATGTCGTATCCGAGCGCCGGAGTCGTGGCAGATCGGATGAAGGTCTACGGCTCGAACAGCCGTCTTTTCGGAAAAGTTGACTCGCGAGTCAGTTTACTGAAGCGAGTCGTCGTTTCATGGCCCGTTCGGACGAATCGAAGATCAGGCATAGCTGTTCGAGGTCTCCGGAGCAGGCCCGATGGTGAGCCCGAACCAGATCCGCAGGCATGAGGAGGGCGGCTGCGAACGCGTTCGCTTCGACTTCCGCAGGGGGGAGTTCGGGCCGATCAGACTCCTCGACACTCCCGTGCCTGCAGAAGAGTGCCTGCTGACCGGTGCGATGCAGGATCCAGTGGCCGAGTTCATGGGCGATGGTGAAGCGCTTGCGCGGCGGCCACTCGCGGGCCTCGCCGGCATTGACCCAGATTTCCCCACGGCTGGCCAGCAGCAGTCCGGAGATCGATTGCCCCGGACCGACCTGCGGCGCTCCCGGCGCAGCGGACATGTCGTCCACCTCCCGGACCAGAAGGCCGAAGCAGGAGTCGGCGATCTCTTCGATCGGCACAGGGGGTTGCCGGTCGTCCCACACATAGTCCGGAACGGCAGCGAGGACTTCAGCAGCCCGTTTCTCGAGTTCTTCGACTGGAGCAGGGTCGGGACGTGGTTCGGTCGGCGTCATCCACCGCCTCCGAGGAACGCCCGGTCGATCTCGTCCCACTCCGCGGCCGGCTTCTCGATCGGGGGACTCGCCATTCCGGCCGTATCGCCAGCAGAGGCGGAGTCCAGGTCGCTGGCGTAGCGAGGATCGGGCGCCCCTACCCTGGCCATCGCTATCTCGGTGGTGGGCGGTGGCGGCACATCTCCTCCGCTTTTGGCGGCAAGTTACAGCTCCTCTACCGGCACATCGAAGATC
>JAUMFR010000112.1:0-8214 GCA_032119755.1 Solirubrobacterales bacterium
CGGTAGCGGCGATAGACCGAGAGCGCCAGCAGGTTGCCGTAGGCGTATGCGTACACGTAGCCAGGGGTGTCGATGAAGTGGGGGACATACGACCACCAGGTTCCGTACTCGGGCACCACATCGACCGAATCTCCGAGCAGGTCGCGCTGGGTGTCGAGCCATGCTTCTGCAAACTGCTCGGTGGATAGCTCGCCCTCTTCGCGACGCTGCGTGTGTACCCGGTCCTCGAACCGGTTCATCGCTATCTGGCGGAAGGTAGTGGCCACGTAGCCGTCGATCGTCTCGCCTAGCAGCGAGATCCGCTCCTTACCGGTTGCGTCTTCGAGCAGGCGATCGAGCACGATCGATTCGCCGAAGGTCGAGGCAGTCTCGGCCACGGTCAGCGGGGTGGTGAACTCGAAAATCCCGCGCGGGCGAGACAGCGAGGCGTGGACTCCGTGCCCCAGCTCATGAGCCAGCGTCAGAACGTCGTTCGGCCGCGAGGTGTAGTTGAGCATCACATACGGGTGGGCCGAGGGCACCGTGTAGGAGCAGAAGGCGCCGCCGCGCTTTCCCGGAGCGGGAGGCACGTCTATGTAGTTGCCGGTGAAGAACTCCTCTGCCACCTTCCCGAGCTCGGGCGAGAAGCTCGCGTAGCAATCGAGCACGGTCCTCTTGGCCTCCTCGTACGGGATCTCGCGCTCGGTCGTGCCAAGCGGCGCTGCACGGTCGTAGTAGGCAAGTTTGTCGAGGCCGAGCAGCTTTGCCTTCAGCCGGTACCAGCGCCTGGCGATCTCGTAGTTGGCCGTGACCGCATCCACCAGCGCCTGAACCGACTCATCGGATGCTTCGTTGGAGAGGTTCCGCGCAGAGATCCAACTCGGGTAGGAGCGGAGACGGTCCACGGTGGACTTCTCCTGCAGCAGCGTGTTGAAGATGAAAGCTCGGGTCTTCAGCCCAGGCTCGAGCGCTTTGCGTACGCCATCGGCTGCGGCGGCGCGTGCCTCGCGGTCTGGCGACTGCATCTCCGAGAGCGCAAGATCCAACTCGACCGCTTCGTCCCTGCCCGGCAACTCCACCCGTAAGGCGGAGATCTGGTCACCGAAGAGCCGGGCAAAGGCCGAGCGGCCGGTCACCCGGAGCTCGGTTGCGATCTTCTCCTCGGGCTCCGTCAGCAGGTGGGGGCGCTGCAGCCGCGCCACCTCGAGGAAGTGGCGGTAGTCGTCGAGCGCGGGGGAGGCCAGTACCTCTGTGGCCTTCTCGTCAGGCAACTGAGCCCACTCGAGTTCGAAGAAGAGGAGTTTCGTCTCTATCTGCGCTCCGCGCTGTTGAAGCTCTGCGAGCAGGGCTCCTCGCTCGTGATCGTCCGAGGCGACGGAGTAGCCGAGCGCCGCATAGGAGCCGGCGCGGCCCAGGCGATCAGAGATCCCACCGAGCACGGCGAGTGCCTCGGCCAGTCCCTCACCGTCCAGCTCGGCGACCTTTCCCCGGTAACTGGTGGCGAACTCCTCGGCCTCCGCTTCTGCTTCTGAGAGGAAGCCCTTGGCTGCTTCGTCGCCCCCGCCGGATACGAGCGGCTCGAGATCCCAGCGGGGCAGGTCGCTCGGGGGCGCGGAATCGGCAGTGGTGGCGTCGGACATGGACACGCACGATACGCGCCGCGGGTGCCCGGGCGCCTCGTTCCGTCCGGATTGGCCGTGAATGTTCGATCCAGTGGAGAAGATCAAGGACCAAATCTCGGGCCTGATCCTTCCGGCGCTTTTCGTAATCGCCTGGATCCTCGCTCTCACCGGCTCGATTCCCCCCGGGGGCAGCGAGAGCGAAAGCCTCTCTGTCGCTGCGATCCGCTGGATCCTCTACATGATCTGCTTCGCGTTCTTCAGCTCAGCCGTGATGCATTCGATCTTCGCCAAGAAGATGTCGGCGATGATCGGCTGGACCACCAACGGGTTCCAGTACGAGATCGCTTTCGTCAGCCTGGGTCTCGGCTTCGGCTGCCTCTACGCAAGCCAGCACGGTCCCGAGGCCTGGATCGCCGTATCGCTGCCGGTGATCTCCTTCCTCTTCCTCGCTGGAGTCAATCACGTCGTCGGGATGATCCGCGAGAAGAATTTCGCTCCGGGCAACTCGCTCATCTGCATCTACGACTTCGGTGTCGCGATCTCGCTCGCGGTGCTGCTGTTCACGAGCAACGCTGTCTGAATTCACCGCTCGCCACTCGGCGCCGAAGGTCATTCCGCGGTTTCGGCCGCGCAGGTGCGGCGGTATGACGAATCGGGTATGCTTCCTTTCGTGAGCAAGAGCTACGTAAAGAAAGCACGGATCCTCGTCGTCGTGGCGGCATTCCTCTCCTTTCTGTTTTCGGTGGGTCTCTGGTTTCTCGGAGACGGCGGAAACGGAGACAAAGAGGCGGGCCTCTTCGTCGGCCTCTGGGTCCCCTCGATTCTTGCTCTCGGTTTGACCATCCTCCCGCCGCCCGGCGGGCCTAAGTCTTGATCGGCATCTTCATTGTCGGTTGTTTCGTCACGCTCATCGTCGGTGCAGCCGGCGTGATCCTCGTTCTCGGGCACAGGGCCGCCAAGGCCGATCTCGATCAGCGCCAGCAGACCTCAGGCGACGAACAGCCCTTCCAGGGCTAGGCGACCTCTTCGACCAGCGCGGCCAGTCTCTCGGGCCTGCCGTCGCACGCTTCCAGCTGCTCACGATCGATCACGATCTCCAAAGATCCGTCATCCCGCTCGGCCACCACGCACGGTGCTCTGTCCTCGACGGTCGCGGCCATCTCGGGTGGAATCTCGTCCAGATGCAGTGCCTCGAAGGGCAGAGGCAATGACGATTCGCACTCGCGCCATTCGGACTTCTGCCTGAAGACCCCGTGGGTGATCTCGCAGAGGGCGCAGTGTCTCGTCCCCAACCTCGCTCCTACCCAGTAGGCGATCTCTCCGGGTATGGAGCCGTTCGCGTCGTAGACGCCGACCAGACGGGAGATCGGCGTTGTATCCGCTGGCACCGCTGCTACCGCCAGATCCCGTAGACGAACCTGTCCGGCCGTACCACCGCCGTCCCGCCCTTCAGCCACTCGCGCAGAACGCCAGACGGGTCGGTGACCTCGAACCGTTCCGCGCCCCCGCTCACCATCCCGGGGCTCACCGCGTCGCCAATGCTGATGGAGGCCACGCCGAAGGCCTCGACCAGATCCCTGGTCTCACCGTCGACCTCGCCCAACGGGTCGTCACTCTCGGAGACCACCGCAAACCTCGGGCCGATCAGGTCGTCGAGGCGGATGCTGCCGCCAGACGACTCGACTATCGGTGAGGGCACCATCGACCCGGCTCGCGATCCAGGGAGCCTCCGGGCCCGCTTGATGAACCCCTTGCCGATCACGCTCGCCGGCTTCCAGCCCATTCGCCTGGTCCACGATCTCATCCCGGGCAGCATCTGGAAGGCATGGAGGAAGACATCACGCAGGCGGGCTACCGACTTGCTGGGTGTCTGCACGATCCCTCCGAGACGCACCGCCAGAGCGATCATCGCCTTGGCGTGTGGCTCTCTCTCCTCCTGGTAGGTCTCGAGGATCTTCTGATCCGCGGCGCCTCTCTCCACCGCAGCGATCTTCCACCAGAGGTTTCCGGCATCCCTCACTCCGGCGTTCATCCCCTGTCCCGCGAACGGCGGGGTCAGGTGAGCGGCATCTCCCATGATGTAGACCCGACCCGTTCCCCAGTCGTCTGCCAGGAGCGCGTGGAACGTGTACACGAGAGAGCGCTCGATATCCGTCGGACGGGCTCCACCGGCATCGGCGACCATCTGCTCGATCCGCTCGTCGGAAAGCATCTCCTGCTCGTCGTCTGCGGGCAGGAACATGAACTCCCAACGTCTGCGGCCTCCCGGCATCGGCATCGTCACGGTAGGGCGATCGGGGTTGCAGTGGAACTCGCAGAGTTGGCGCTCCGGTTCGGCGTTTTCGTCGACCTTCGCGTCGAGCACCACCCACGGTTCTTCGAAGCTCGAACCGCTGAACCGACCACCCAGAGCCTTCCGTATCTGGCTCGAGGCACCATCGGCGCCGATCATCCAGCGCGATCTGATCTCGGTTTGCTCACCGCTTTCGAGGTTGCTCACCTTCGTCACCACACCCTCCGCGTCTTGCGCCCAGTCGATCATCTCGACTCCCGTGATCAACTCGGCGCCGCACCGGCTTGCGGCAGCGCGGATCGACTTCTCGAGGGTGGGCTGGTGGAAGAGCGCGAGGCTAGCGTGGCCCGATGGGCTCTCCTTGAGCGTTGGCTCGACCTCGGCGATCAGCCGGCCGCCGGTCGAGGTGTAGCGAACCCCGGGATCACGAATCAGGTCCTTCGAGATCTCCTCCGCGAGACCCGGAACCGTCTGCCAGATCCGCAGCGCATCGTCGTCGGTCGCAACCGCGCGGGGGAGGCCATAGACGTCTCCGTCGCGATCGATCGCGGTCACGGCCAGACCCGCGTTTGCAAACAGTGCGGCTGCGGTCGCCCCGACGGGCCCGAGTCCGACTATCAGCACATCCGGTGACTCGTTCATCAGCTCTCGAGCAGCGCGGACATCGCCTGGGGCATCAGGGTGGGCTCGAATTCCGGTGAGGTGGTCTCGAACACGGCGTAAGCCGTCCTCTCGTAGTGAGTTGCGAGCGCAAGCGCGGCTGCCGCTCCGTCGCCGCTCTCGATCGTCTCGATGATCCTCTGGTGCTCGCGGTGGGCAGCGAGGAGCATCTCGACCGGTTCGGCCTGAGAGCGCAGGTAGATCTCGCGATAGCGGGTGGTGTGGTCCCAGAGCGTCTCGGAGAGGAGTTCGAATCTCGTACCCGCCGGTGCGATCAGCAGTCGGTGGAACTCCCTGTGGGGTCTTTCGATCTCGTCCAGCGAACCCGCCAGTGCGAACGACTCCATCTCCTCGATGCACCGCCGCATTCGCCCGATGTGCTCGCTGCCCATCCCCTCCACCGCAGAGCGGAGGGCCACGGTCTCGGTGGAGATTCGGATCGCATACAACTGGTCGAGGTCATCGGCCGAGACCTCGGCTACCCGCAGCCTCTGGTTGGGCTCTCCAACCAGCAACCCCTCGCTCTGCAGGCGCCGCACCGCCTCTCGCAGCGGGGTGCGGCTGACCCCGATCTCCACCGCCAGCGCGGCCTGCGACACGACGCTACCCGCAGCGATCTCCCCGCTGATGATTCGCTGCCTGATCCACGAGTGAGCGAACTCCGTGCTCTTCCTCTCGCTCGGCTTTGGTGCGGCCTGCTCGGGCATCGCTGCTCAGCGGCCGTCGCTGCGGATGGGGATTCCGGCGAGCACGAACGGAACGGGAAGCTTGCTCCCCCAGAGGCTCACCGACTTCGATCCGAACGGCCAGGTGCGGGGCTCGTAGCTCGACCCTTCGCCGAACATCGCTATCTCGGCACAGCCTTCGAGCAGTGCACCAGATGGATCCTTGAAGTAGATGAACCGGTTGTCACCCGGGCCGTGGTGTCCGGGCCCCCAGGTCAGTCGCTGCCTACGCGCGTGCAGTCGGTCCGAGACCCTGCCGAGGGTGTTCAGATCTTCGAAGGTCCAGGCGTGATGGTGCAGATGATTCTGCGGCGCCCGCTGTACCGCCAGACCGTGGTGCTCGGCTTCGCAATGCCACCAACTCGCCATCTTCCCCATCCGGTCGGAGAACCGGAACCCGAGTCCTTCGGTGATGAAGCGCTCCAGTCGGCCCATCGCGGTGCTCTTCAGGGAGATGTGTTCGAACCTGCTCGGCCTGACTCCGTTTGAATCCTCGGGAAGCGCCCCGGTGCTCTCCATACCCCAGAAGATCTCGAACCGATGTCCACCTGGCGCCTCGAGCAGGTAGCCACCTTCGACTCCGGGCTCCGCCGGTGCCTCACCTAGTCGCTTGCCGCCGGCCTGCACGGAGCGATCGCAGATCATCTCTGCTGCCCCCTGGTCGGTGACCTCTAGTGCCAGCGTTTCGTATCCCCGCTTGGAGGATTCGGTCAGGACCAGCTCGTGGTGACGCTCGTTGCAGGTGAGGTAGGAGCGGTTGCCGACGCGGTCCGTCTCGACCAACCCGACTACATCGCCGTAGAAGTCGACAGCGGCTCCGAGATCGGGCACCCGGAGCACAACGTGACCGACACGAACGAATCCGAGTTCTTGCCTGGCGCTCTCCACCGGTGGGAAAGTGTATACAGTCCCGGCAGATGCGCATCAGGAGACTCACACTCGCCGACGGTCGCACCTCGCTCGCCGTGCGGCGCAGTGCCGACGACCCCTGGGTTGCCCTCGTCCAGGAGCTGGGCCCAGGCCCGGCTGGTCCCCGCGAATCGCTGATGCCGGTCGCCGACGATCTGGTCGGCTTCCTGGCGCTCGGCGAGCAGGGCAGGGACGCAGCAGGCGCCTTGATCGACGCTGTACCCGGCGGCTCGACCGGCATCGACGAGTCCCCGATGATCCCGTTCCAGCCCGGGACGCTCAGAGCCTTCTCCGTATACGAACAGCACCAGATCCAGTCGGCCCACGGTCTGGCAAAGCGTTACCTGCCAAAGGCGTCCAAGCTCGCCAAGCGCTACGAGAAGATCACCGGCAAGACCTTCCCCAAGTTCAGGCCGGTCGAGATGTTCTACCGCCACCCGCTCTTCTACATGGGTAATCCCCTGTCCTTCCTCCCCGACGGCGCGACGATCCCCTGGCCGTCTTACTCGAAGGATCTCGACTTCGAGATCGAGTTGGCTGCGATCGTATGCAAGCCGGTTCGGCCCGACGCCCAGGCAGCGGAGGCCGAGCAGGCGATCGGCGGCTATGTGCTGGTCAACGATGTCTCCGCCCGCGATACCCAGTGGGACGAGTACCGGAACGGCATCTTCGGCCCGGTGATCAAGTCGAAGACGTTCGCCAACCAACTCGGAACCGAGGTGGTCACCGCCGACGAGGTGGCGCCGAGGGTCGATTCGCTGAACGGTGAGGTGGTGGTGAACGGCGAGGTCTGGTCACGCCCATCTACCGCCGGCGCTCACTGGGGATACGGCGACATGGCCGCTTATTGCGCCGCAGGAGAGGGCCTCAGGGCAGGCGAGTTGTTGAGCGCCGGCACTCTGCCCAACGGCTGCGGGCTCGAGCTCGATCGCTGGATCCAGCCAGGCGACCAGCTGGAGTTGAAGCTCGACCTGATCGGTTCCCTCGGGGGAACAGTCGGCGAGCCCGGCGCGATTCCTGTTGCCGATGCCCGCTAGTCTCCTTCGCAGATGAGCGACGAGATAACCGAGATCACGGAAATAAGCCAAGGCGAGGGCTGGGCGGCAGGCTCACTCGATGCGATGGGCGAGGGCCCGGGATTCCGGAAGATCCGCCACGAGGTGGGGGTGACCGAATTCGGGGTGAACGCGATCGTGCTACCTGCAGGAGCCGAGGGTCGCAAGCATTCCCACGAATCCCAGCAGGAGCTATACATCTGCCACGAGGGGGCTTTGAAGATCGAGTTCGATGACGGTGGAGACGTCGTGCTGGGCCCGGGCGCGGTTGCCCGCGTCGACGCCTCTACCGTGCGTCTCATTTCCAACCCGACCGACGCCGAGACCACGATCATCGTGGTCGGCGGCAAGGGTGGCTACGTGGAGCGCGACGGACTTCCGGTGGAGGACTGAGACTCCGTTTGCAGGAAATCGGTTCGCTGCTTGGTTTACAGTCGTAATCCAAGTAGCTTCTCTCAATCCCTAGTTCGTCCAAAAAGAGCCCACGTGCACGCCAGCCCCACCCGTCTCTCCGTTGCCTCACCTCGCCGGACCGCCCTCTGGTTCGCAGCCATCCTCACCGCAATCGGAATGCTCCTAGCCGTTCCTTCGAATTCTCGTGCAGCCGAGTGGGGACCCGAGTCCGAGCTGGCCCTGGCTGACCTGGACCTCAAGAACCCGACCGTCGCGATCTCCCCGAAGGGCGAGGCGGTGGCACTTTTCAGCGCCACCGACGCGACTGAGACGTATTCGATCGTCTACTGGTCGGCGCGGTCTGCCTCTGGCACCTGGAGCACACCGGTTGCCTTGACGCCCTCCGACGGCTATTGCGGGCACTACGATGCAGATAACGCCCAGGTCAAGCTCGCGATGGCGGGTGATGGGACCGCCACGGCGGCTTGGATCTGCGATGGCGAACCCCAGAACTACGTACAGGTGTCAACTCGTCCGGCCGGAGGCGTGTTCTCCACCCCCGAGAATCTCACCAGCGA
>JAUMFR010000113.1:0-2979 GCA_032119755.1 Solirubrobacterales bacterium
GCAGATAACGCCCAGGTCAAGCTCGCGATGGCGGGTGATGGGACCGCCACGGCGGCTTGGATCTGCGATGGCGAACCCCAGAACTACGTACAGGTGTCAACTCGTCCGGCCGGAGGCGTGTTCTCCTCCCCCGAGAATCTCACCAGCGAGACCGCAGACTTCTCCATCTACTTTTCCTCGCGGGGTCAGATCGATGTTGCGGCCTCTCCGTCGGGCAAGGTGACGGTTGCCTACAACGTCGAGTACCAGGCCGAGACTCCGGAACGGTGGGAGGTTCACGCCGCCACCAGGCCCGCGGGCTCCAGCACCTTCGGTGCGCCCCAGGTGATCTTCAGCGATCTCGAACAGTCAGGTGGGACATTGTTCCTCAGGAACACGAGCATCGCCGCTGGCGCTGACGAGACCTTCGCAATCGGTATGGAGACGGAGGATGTCGACACAGAGCACGAGGCCGTCCGCTCGGCGGTGAGGCCTCGTGGGCAGAGCACCTTCGGTTCACCTGTTCGGCTGACCACGCCGGATCTCGACGCGGACACCGACGGCTACAAGATGGTCGCGGTCGACAACAAGGGACGCACCATCATGGCCTGGGTGGCGCCGAATGGTCCCGATGGTCCCGATGTCGCACAGGTTGCGATCAGGTCCGCTGGCGCTTCGGGAACATTCGGCGCCACCCAGGATCTCACGGATGGATCGCCCGATACGACCTCCGGCCCCGTGGCTGCCGGTCCGCAGGGGACAGTCACCTACGCATTCCTGCTCAATCCAGAAGATCCCGACCCGGCGGTTCAGGCCACTCTCCAGCCTGGCGCGTCGAGCTTCGGTCCCGTCGAGGAGCTCACCGACGGCATCACCGATATAGACGAACCGACGGTGTCCGTCGGGTTGAAGGGCCTCACAACGATCGGATGGTCGAACGACTTCGATGATAGTGTCGAGAACGACCGCGTCGAGGAGCGGACCCGGAGTGCTGGCGCCTCGCTCTTTGGCCCCCTCTTCGACCTGACCGGCTCCGACGGAGATCATGAAGATGCTGTGGTAGCGATCTCTCCCTGCACAGGGCAGAGTGTCGTCGGCTGGGAAGAGAGTGTGGGCGGTTCTTCCCCCTTCACGATCGGGCTGCGCTACCGCCCCGGTGTCAAGTTCGCCAAGGGTTCGAGCGCGTGGTGTCCGGGCGGCAAGAAGGCTGCCCCTGCTCTCGATCAGAAGGGAGCTGCGGGTACCACCTCCTTGCGGGTCGAGGTCGCCTGTGCGCCCGGGACTACCGGCTCGTGCAGGATCAAGCTCGCTGGAAGGCTCAAGGGCGGCAACGGCAAGCTCGAGCCCAAGACCGTCAAGGTCAAGGCCGGAAAGCGCAAGGTCGTCACGCTTCGCTACTCGTCTGAGCTCGCTTCTGAGTTGGCCGCCGGAGTAAGTCGCCGGATCAAGGTCAGCGCGAAGCAGGTCGGCGCCGGCAGTCGCGACAGAGTGATCTCCGCACCCGATCCGGTTACCGGATAGCCCGCGGTTCCGGCAGACCACAGGGATTCGGCTCACAACTGAATATTCAGCCTCGTTGCTCGGGAATCAGCGCAACTACCCGCTCGTGGCTGTGTTACTTTCTCTGACTGACGAGGGCAGGCAACGTGCCTCCGACGGCTGCGTAAACCAACCGAACAGGGAGACACCTTGACCCCCAAGATCCGCCTGACCCTCGCCTCTGTCCTCGCCATAGCAGCGCTCGGCGCCATCGCGCCTGCGGCCAACGCCTATATCTACTGGACCTCGCTGAACGGCCAGATAGGCAGGGCCGAGAACGACGGCTCCAAACCCAAGACACTCGTGACAGGGCTTGGAAGCCAGCTCTACTCGATGGCGGTCGGCTCGGGCAACATCTACTGGACGGATTCGCTCGATTCCGGCCCCGCAGTCGGTCGCGCCAAGATCGACGGAACGCAGGTCAACGGGCGGTTCTTCGATACCGGCTCCCTCGGCGCACCGTCAGGACTCGCGGTCGACTCATCCCACATCTACTGGGCCGGCTGGCAGTCGAACAAGATCGGCAGGGCCGACATCGACGGCCAGAACGTGGAGCCGGAATGGATCAGCGGCAGCGGCAGCGACTTCGGCTCTGGAAGCGTTCAAACGGCGGGAGTTGCGGTCAACTCGCAGCGGATCTACTGGGGTAACTGGCGGGCTGGACTCAGCTCGGCTCTCGGCCCGATCGGAGTCGCAGAGATCACGGGGTCGCCTTCGACCAACGAATACGTCTCATCGACCAACGGGGCCAACTCACTCGCTGTCACCCCGAACTACCTCTTCTGGGGCAACTACGGGAACGGAGAGACCGGCAGCATCGGCCGGCTCGAGTTCGGCAACGACCCCACTCCGGACAACGACTTCATCTCCGGAATCAAGACGCCCGATGGCGTCGCGGCCGACGGCAACTACATCTACTGGACCAACCGCACCGACGGCGCGATCGGCCGCGCAAATCTGAACGGCACCGGAGTGAACCAGACCTTCCTCCCGGGAGTCGCCTCTCCCTACGGGATCGCCGTGGATTCGCTCACCTCTCCGACTCTCTCTGCGGTCAAGCTGATGAGGCGCTCAGCCATCGTCCGCGTAGGCTGCGGCAATCCGCTCGCAGGCAGCTGCACCGTCACCCTGACCGGCAAGAAGATCGGCACCTCTGCGCTCACCCGCTCCAAGACTGTGACCGTCCAGGGAGCGAGCCCGGTCAAGGCAACGATTGCCTACACGCCCAAGCTGATCGCGGCTCTCCGCAAGGGTGGCCGGATCAGCATCAAGGCGGTCAAGTCGGTGGGCGGAGACAACGCCCTCACCGGCCGAGTTCGCTGAGTTCATACGGGCGACCTCCTTCCCTGCAGGTAGTCTCTACGCCTGATGGCCAAGGTCCCTCCCAAGCAGCAGCGCTCGGGCAACTGGGTGCTGGCGGCGATGATCTTCGCCGTCGGGATGACCTTCATCGACATGACG
>JAUMFR010000114.1:0-9225 GCA_032119755.1 Solirubrobacterales bacterium
GGTGATCGCAATCAGGATCAGGATCGGGAACATGATCTGGGAGAGGACGATGGTCAGGGTCAGCAGTTCCCCCTTGAAGCCGGGCGCGAACAGCGGCACCAGGAACGGGGCTGCGAGCACGAATACCGCGGTCAACAAGCCGGTGACGACGGTGAGCAGGAGCATCGCGTTCATCGCCAGGCGGAATGCCTCTTTCCGGTTCCCCTTCTCGAGCTCGGCGACGAAGACGGGGATGAAGGCGGTCTGGAGCGCGGCATCTGCGAACAGACTGCGCATCAGGTTCGGGATCTGGAATGCGATGGTGAAGGCGGACATCGGCCCCTTGATCCCGAACAGCGCAGCGACCAGGATCTCCCTGCCGAGTCCGACGATCCGCGAGAGTGCTGTAGCGATCGAGAAGAAGGCGGCGGAACGGGCGATGCTGCCCTCGCCCTTGCCGGTTTCGGGGGGTTCGAATGCCTCCTGGGGCGGCGTGCCAGCCAGTGGCTCTTCCGAGGCGGTCAGCGGGACGCGCTCGTAATCGACTCCTTCATCCTCGCCGAATGGGTCGAAGGGTCGCCGCCGCCCGCCATCGCGGCCTTCATCGCCTATATTCATCCGGCATGCACCTGACCTGAGAGTTTCGTGCACGCCTAAGACAGCGAAATGGCCAACAGCGCATCACAACGAAAGAGGAACGCACGCACCGAGCGTGAGCGCCTGGAGAACCGTCGCTTCGTGAGCGCGGTGAAGACCCAGTTCCGCCGACTCGAAGAGGCCGTTGGTTCAGGTGACGCCGCAAAGGCCGACACCGAGCACAAGACGCTGATCTCGAAGATCGACAAGGCCGTACAGAAGGGCGCACTGCACAAGAACACCGGCGCCCGCCGCAAGTCCCGCGCCGCGCGCGTTCGCGCCGGCGTCTAGCGACCGGCTGAGGCCGACGCTAGCAATCCGGCCGCAGGCATCGACACGGCCCCGCAAGCCCGCCTGATCGCCAGAGTGAGCGCTACCTCGTCGCTTACGGACCCTCCGCGAGACGCCACCTCGAGATCTGCCACGGCCTCGACCGCCCTGAGGAGATCCGCTGGATCTCGATCCTTCACCTTCGCCACCAACTGTTTGGCTGCGTAAGGATGCATGCCCAAACTGCTGGCGACCTTTGCTGGTGGCTCTCCTTGATCGAGCGCCACCGTTGCGGCATACGCCCCTCGGATGCGAGGAGCCATCGTCGCTATCACCTTCTGGATCGGCTCACCCTGAGCAAGCAGACGGTCGGCCGCGACCGTCGCCGCGACGAGGTCTCCTTCGGCCAAGGCATCACCGAGCGACCAGATCGCGAGCTCCGTCTCGTCGGCGACCATTGCCTCCAGGTCGTCCACGTCGATCTCGGTCGGCTCACTCCCTGCCCACAGCGCCAGACGCTCGACCTCGTTCCGCAGTCTAAGTGGACGCGGGCCCATCCTCGCTACCAACAACCGCGCCGCATCGAGGGTCAGAGTGAATCCAGCCTTGGCCGCCCACCCCACGACCTGCCCGGGCAACTCACCTGCGCTTGGGGCGTCGTATTCGAGGATGTCGCCGCCGGCCTTCTTGACCGGTTCCACCAGAGCCTTCGGAGCCTTGCCACGAGCGACCAGAGCCACCGTGGTCTCGGGCGGGATCGTCTTCAGGGCGCCGATGACGATCTCGTGATCGGCCTTCAGCCACCCCTCGACCCCCTCGACGATGAGGTAGCGGTGTCCGGTTGCAAGTGGAATCGCCGCCAGGGCCGCAGCCACTTCCTGCGGATCGGGCCCCTTGCGACCTGAGGGTGCAGCGAACCGCTCGACCGCTCCGCCCTCCTGCTCACCGCGCTTGCGAAGGCGTGATACCGCAGTCGAGATCTTCGACTCGTCGTCTCCTGCGATCAGATAGCAGGGTTTCATCTGCTGGGCTTCGGCCATTACCTCGCGAGTCTATTGAGGGTTGCGGGCGTGCAGTCGCATGCGCTCTCCGCTCAACAAGCTCCCCCGCGCCAACCACGAGGTCCAACCGAAGCACCGACGGATCCATCGTGATCCGTGCGGAGAACGGGCACCAAGTGGCTGGTCAGGCTGGTGATCGTCTCGTTTGCGGGATGGCCGTATGGATTGCCGCTGCCGGCCGATATCAATGCGAGCTTTGGAGCCGAGTACTCGAGGAGACCGTCGAGACCTGCGTCACGACTCCCGTGATGGGCGACCTTCAGCAGGTCGACCGGACCCGCTTCGATCGGCACAGACTCCGACTCCGCATCGCCGGTCAGCAAGGCTGTGAAGTGACGCCAGGTGGCCAACAGGACGAGGGATCGACTGTTCGGATCCAGACCGGTATCGTGCTGCAGCCCGGCAGGAGGCCAGAGGACCGACAGTCGCAAACCTCCTCCGACCCTGATCTCACCTCCCTCTGCAACCTGTCTCGTCTCTGATCCTGACTGCCTCGCGAGGCGGAGGAGACCGGGGCGAGCGCCGCCATGGACGAAGCGATGAACGGGCACCGAACCGAGTAACGACGGTATCCCGCCTGCGTGATCGCTCTGATCGTGAGTCAGGACGAGGACCGAGAGATCGGACACCCCCCGTGACTCGAGCCGCCCTGCGATGTCGTCATCCGGCGGCCCTGTGTCCACCAGTGCGACACCGGGCCCCGGTGGGTCGAGGAGTATCGAGTCGCCCTGCCCGACGTCCAAGGCGCAGACCGTCAGCCGGTTGGGACTCCCGCCGGGCCCCGTCCAGGGATTGACGGCAAGGGCAAGGGATGCCAGAGCGAGCGCGACCCCCAGAGCCACTAAACGCAGCCTGGACGACCGCACGATCATTCGAAGGCCTCTACGCCGAGACGCCACGGCGGTCAACCCCGCCACCAGCGCCATCGTCGCCGTCCAGACTAGGCCTACGACCACAGGACCAGGTTGGCCCACCTCGATCATCGCCCAGTCGGGTGAACCGAACCAATGCGCCAACTGCTCGATATAGCCAAGGCAAAGGGCATTGAGCCAGTTGAGAGGTTCGACCGCAGCGCGGGAGATCTGACCGATCGCGGCAGAGAGCATGCCCAGCCACATCGCCGGAGCCACCGCCGGGACGGCGATCAGGTTTGCCGGTAATGCGGCCAGCGAGACTGTGCCGAAGAGCGCTGCGCTCACGGGTGCAGTAGCGAGCGTGGCAGCTGCGGTCACGGCCGCAGCTTCGGCGATGGAACGTCTCAACTCCGACCCGCCATACGCACTGCCCAGCAGGAGTCCGAGCGGTCGGGTCCAGAGCATGATCCCGGCGGTCGCCGCGAAGCTGAGAAGCCAACCCGGATCGGAGATCGAGGTCGGGTTGATCGCCAAGGTGGCTGCAGCAGCGAGCAACAGTGCATGGAGGCGTTGCGCGGGACGACCCGCCAATCCTGCGGCCAGGGCAGCCACCCCCATCACTCCGGCCCTCTGTATCGAGGGCCCGGCGCCAGCCACGAACACGTAGAAGATGATGAGGACTCCTGTCGCGATGAGCCTCCCTGGAAGCCTCAGGCCGAGAAGCGCGAGGAACGGCCAGGCGAGGATCGACAACAGGACCACGTTCTGGCCAGAGACGGCGAGCAGATGCGCAAGGCCGGAGCGCCGGAACTTCTGCTCGGTCGAAGCGGATATCTCCTGATCTTGCCCGAGTACGAAACCCCGGGCGAGCGCTGCCTGTGAGGGCCCTATCCCCTGGGATAGGGCCTGCTCCGAACGGACTCGCACCCCGTCGACCGCCCCCGCCATCCCGCCCCGAAAGGCCCCAGTGGACGAGACCTTCCGACTCTTCAGGATCGCCGCGATCCCCCTCCGCTCGAACCAGGCGCTCCTCCACTCCGGCACGGCTTCCACCACGCCCTCAGCGCGGATGATCTCGCCGACCACCGGACTGTGCCCACCTGAACTCCGGAGCGCCAGATTGCCGTCAGGCGTGGAGAGGGAGATCAGAGCCGAGCCATCCGACTCCCTCGACCAAGAGGTCACGGTCCCGATGGCCCGAATCGAAGTGCCTCCCCGGATGACCGCGGCCTCGGATGCGATCTGTTCCAAACGCGCCTCGCCGATGACCAGGCCCGCCAGACAGCCGCCGGTTGCTGCAACCACGGCCACGGATACAGCCGAGGCTCTGCCACCTCTCCCCGAGCGGGTCGACGACCAGGAAACAACAGCACCTGCAGAGAGGCCGAGCGAGATGAGGACGAGAGCCTCTTCCCTGACTGAGTCGATCAGTGCGGCAGATGCGAGGCCGGCCGCCAGACCTGCCATCGCCGTAGTGCGCCAGTCGAGTCGACTCAAGGCTGCAACGAATCACGCAGGGCGCTCATGGTGGCCGGTCCGATCCCGCTGATCCGATCCAGTTCCTCGACCGATGAGATACCTCCTCGGCTGTCGCGGAAGTCGATGATCAGCTGGGCGGTTACCGGGCCTATCCCGTCTATCTCGTCGAGTTGGTCGACGGTTGCCGTGCCGAGACTGATCGGACCCTCCCCTGCTGGTGACGAAGCAGAGGAGAGGCCGTTCCTGTCCGGGACGAGGACCTGTTGCCCGTCGGCCAGACGCGCGGCCAGGTTCAGCGAACCCGACAGCGCGTCGGCGTTGGCCCCGCCTGCTCGCTCGACTGCATCCACAACCCGCGAGCCCGCTGGCAGCCGATATACGCCTGGGCTGCGCACCGCCCCGGCCACATGGACCACGACGTCCCCCGTTGCGGGACCACGCGGAGCCTGATCCGCTTGGAACTCGAGACCTGGGTTCCGGAATTCCTGCGAAGCCTCTTGGCCCGAGCGGATCCATCGCGCTCCGACCAGCAGGACGGCGATCGCGAGACCTCCATAGACGAGCATCTGGACCCTGCTCAACTTCGGCATGGGGTGATGCTCGCTCGCCCGTGCTCTCGCGTTACGCGCAGAGGGTTACGGGGTGGTGTCTGGTTGGCTACTCGACGACGAGGTTGACCAGTTTGCCCGGGACGACGATCTCCTTCACCGTCTCCTTGCCCTTCAGGTGTGACGCGACCTTCTCGGCGGCCTTGGCCAACTCCAGCAGTTGCTCCTCCGTGGCGTCGGAGGGAGCCTCCACGCGGTCGCGCAACTTGCCGTTTACCTGCACCACTATCTCGACCGTGTCGCTCACCAGCAGCGCCGGATCGGCCTCGGGCCAGGGTGTCTCCAAGATGCGCTCGGCCGTCATCTGCTCGTAGACCTCCGACCCCAGGTGGGGGGCGAACGGGAAGATCAGCGAGGCCGCGGTGGCCGTGGCAAAGCGCAGCGCTGCGTCGCCCTCCGGGCTGCCATAGAGATCGTCTTTCAGGCGATAGGCGTCGTTTACCAGCTCCATGACAGCCGAGATCGCCGTGTTGAACTGGAAGCCGCGCTCGAAGTCACCGGTCGCCTTGTCGATCGCCCAGTGGGCCTTGGCAAGGAGATCCCGGGCCGGGCCCTCGGCAGAGTTCGCATCTCCTCCGGCCTCGGTGCGCTCGACCACCTCGCCTGAGAGCCGCCAGAGGCGCGCCAGGAAGCGGTACACGCCCTCGACGCCCTCGTCGGTCCAGTCACCACCGCGAACAGGCGGACCCATGAAGCACACGTAGGTTCGGGTGGCGTCTGCTCCGTATCGGTCGACGAAATCCGCCGGGCTGACTACGTTGCCCTTCGACTTCGACATCTTGGCCCCGTCGCGGGTGATCATCCCCTGGGTGAAGAGGTTCGAGAACGGTTCCTGCACGCCGAGGAGATCCATGTCCGCGAGCGCCTTGCAGAAGAACCTCGCGTACATCAGGTGGAGGATCGCGTGCTCCACTCCACCGATGTACTGATCGACCGACATCCAGTGGTCGGCCACCTCACGTGCCCACGGTGCCTCGGTGTTGTGAGGGTCGAGGTAGCGCAGGAAGTACCAGGAGGAGTCGACGAAGGTGTCCATGGTGTCGGTCTCCCGACGCGCGGCCTTGCCGCACTCCGGGCACGCGGTCTCGACCCAATCCGTGGCCGCTGCAAGCGGGCTCTGGCCCTTGGGCGCGTAATCCTCGATCTCCGGCAGCAGTACCGGAAGCTGGTCCTCGGGGACAGGCACCAATCCGCACCCATCGCAGTGGACGATGGGGATCGGTGCGCCCCAGTAGCGCTGACGGGAGACCAGCCAATCGCGCAGGCGGTAGTTGACGGCCGGCTCTCCCCTGCCCTCCTTGCCGAGCCAGCCGAGGATCTCCTCGTACGCATCGCGATTACCCTTGCCGTCGAAATCACCTGAGAGGACCATCGGTCCGTCGCCCGGGTACGGGAGACCGGCATCGTCGCGCGCAACCTCGGGATCGACTCCCTCGATCACGCGCTTGACCGCCAGGTCGAAGGCCTTGGCGAATTCGTAATCGCGCAAGTCGTGCCCGGGTACGGCCATGATCGCTCCGGTCCCGTACTCCATCAACACGTAGTCGGCGACGAAGACCGGTATCTCCTCTCCGTTGACCGGATTGGTCACGGTGCGGCCGGTTGCAACACCGGTCTTGGGGCGGTCCTCTGCGGCGCGCTCGACCGCGCCGGTCTTCGCCGTCTGCTTGAGGTACTCGGCGACCGCCGACTCCTGTTCGGTCCCCTCCACCAGTTTCTCGACCAACGGATGCTCCGGGGCGAGCACGAAGAAGGTCGCTCCGAAGAGAGTGTCCGGTCGGGTGGTGAATACGGGGAAATCGAGGTCGAGGGCGTCACAGCGGAAGACGACCTCGGCACCTTCCGAGCGCCCGATCCAGTTGCGCTGCATCGTGACCACGTTGTCGGGCCACGACTCGAGCAGGTCGAAATCGTCGAGCAGGCGCTGGGCATAGTCGGTGATGCGGAAGAACCACTGCTCGAGTTTGCGCTGCTCTACCTCGGTGCCACAGCGCTCGCAGCAGCCGTCCACCACCTGCTCGTTCGCGAGCACCGTGGCATCGGTCGGGCACCACTGCACCGGCGCCTCCTCGCGGTAGGCGAGTCCCTTCTCGAACAGCTTGAGAAAGATCCACTGGGTCCAGCGGTAGTAGGTCGGCTCGTGGGTGCCGATCTCCCGCGACCAGTCGACCGAAACCCCCCAGCGCCGGAACTGCTCGCGAAACGACTCGATCGCCCGCTCGGTGGAGACCTGCGGTCGCTCCCCCGTCTTGATCGCATGGTTCTCGGCCGGCAGACCGAAGGCGTCGTAGCCCATCGGGTGGATCACTTCGAAGCCGTGCCTGCGGCGGAAGTGGGCTATCGCATCACCGACCGAGTAGCACTTGAGGTGCCCGACATGCGGCTCACCCGACGGGTAGGGAAGCATCTCGAGTACGTAGGCCTTGGGCTTGGAATCGTCGTAGCCGGGCTGCCCCGGATTCGGCACCTGCCAGGTCGCCTCGTCCTCCCAGACCTTCTGCCAGCGTGCCTCCACGGCCGCCGGGTCGTACCTGCTCTCTGTCTCCTTTGCCTCGGTCACAGGCGGTCAGTCTAGGTGTCGGAGGCTGGTGACCGACAAGCGGCAAATCAAGTGGAGCCGGACGGGATCGAACCGACGACCTCCACGCTGCCAGCGTGGCGCTCTCCCAGCTGAGCTACGGCCCCAGATGAGGCGAAGTCTAGCGAGCGCAGCACATCTGCTCGCCGAACGAGATCGGTGTGGTTCAGGCCGCTTTGAGCTGTCCGTTGGTGCTGCCGGACTCGTGATCGACGATCTCGATCGACAGTGAGCCTGGGCCCACTTCCACGAGCCTTACTTCGAACGGGATGTTCCTTCGAATCTCCTCGATCAACGCGGTCGGCTCCTCGACTTGCACCGAGAGCGCCGCGCGGTTGTTGGAGACGCCGCGCACCGATACCGAGGAGACCGACTGGACCGATTTGAAGGTGTCCTCGATCTCGGTCAGCTGTGCGAAGTCGGAGATCGGGCCAGCGTCCACCTGGACCTTGCCGCTCCACGCACCCTCCGCCGAATTGAACTCGGTGGCAGGCCGTTGCGCGAAACCGGACTCGCGGGAGTCAGCCGGATCGGCGATCCCGGCGAGCTCACTGATCCGGTCGCTGATCGCAACGGCATCCTCGAGCGCACGCATTCGGATCTTGGTCGCCTGACGCCGCGCCTGGTCGTGGACCTCCTCGACGGCACGAGTCAGAGCGGCGACGGTACCGGTCGGATCGCCCTCGCCCAGACGGGCCAATGCCTCGGACAGTTTCTGCTGGCTGTCCTCGAGGCGATTGCTCAGGGCACTGACGTCGGCCTCCAGACGTGCGACGCGGGACTGGGCCGCTGCAAGAGCGGCATCCACCTGGGCACGGTCATAACCCCCCAGAGCACGACGGAATCGCGGGTTTGCCACGAACTGGAATCTAGAAAGCCGATCGGACGAAAAACGGCGCCGCCAAGCCCTTTCAGCGTTCAGTCGGCGTGATCGAGCTCCAGAGCGTCGGCCTCGCCCCACAGCTGCTCTAGCCGATACCGGTCACGAAGTTCAGGAGTGAAGATGTGGACGACGCAGCCGAGATAGTCCATCAGTATCCAGTCGGCCTCCTCCAGCCCTTCAACGCGCGTCGGCACCTCCCCGATCGACTTGAGCTGTTCACGCAGGTCGTCGTGAACAGCCTTCGTCTGGCGGATATTGCGGGCGGTCATCACGATCATGAAGTCGGTGTAGGAAACGAGTTCACGAACCTCGAGGGCCACTATGTCTTCGGCCAGTTTCTCCGCCGCGATCCCCCAGATCAGTCGCGCCAGCTCTTTGGAGTTGGTCGGGGCGATGAGATTCTCTCGAGCGCTCATCGGTAGAGACCCCTTGCTGCGATCTCGGCCGAGACACCTGGCGGCACCAGGTCGTCGATCGACTCACCGGCAGCACAACGACGGCGAACCTCGGTCGAGGAGATATCACTCGGAGAGAAGTCGAGTACCACCAGGCGGTCCGCCGTGTCGGCACCGAGTGGCTCGACCGCTTCGACCACGTCCTCCGTCTCGGTGCCCGGCCTCGGCGCAACCGCAATTCCGGCCAACTCGAGTACGCGTTCGGGACGTTCCCAATCGGGCAGGGTCGAGGCGATATCCGAGCCGCAGATCAACCAGAGTCGATCACCCTCTGCCTCTGAAGCGAGTGCCTCGAGGGTCTCGTACATGTAGGAAGGCCCGTCCCGTTCGACTTCGAGACCTGATGCCTCGATGCCCTCGAGGCCCTCGAGGCCCTCGACCGCTCGTCTGGTCAGCTCGAGCCTCACCTCGGGACCGGGCTC
>JAUMFR010000115.1:0-2629 GCA_032119755.1 Solirubrobacterales bacterium
ATGACCGGCAGAGCTGCCTTCAGGGCGCCTCCGGTGCCATCGGCTGTCGGTTGGATCACCGTCTCCACTCCAGCGGGGAGGACACTGGAGAGGTCCCGGTCTGGCGAGACGATCACGCAGATGCGATCCGCTCCAGCACTCTGAGCAGCGGCAATCGACCAGGCGATCATCGGCCTCCCACATACGGGATGGGCGACCTTGGGCAGAGAGGAGCGCATGCGCGTTCCCGCACCTGCAGCCATGATCAGGGCGGTCAGAGAGCTCACGGGACTGATCGTAGGCGGTGGCGGCTGCAGCGGCGGTAGGCATCGTGCGTGAACTCAGCCAGTTGATGGTGAAAAAGCTCCGGGGGGAGGATTCAAACCTCCGCTGCCAGGACCAAAACCTGGAGTGCTATCGCTACACCACCCCGGACCGGAACCTCAGTCTAGGTAGATGGAGTCGGAAGAGGCTGACTGCGGAGGAGTCAGTCCGGCTCAGGTGCCTTGCGCGAGACACTCCCGGCCTCGGTGCCCGGCTCTCTTGCCGGGCCGCCGGGGCCGGCGATGCCGAGTACCCGCATCGCCTTGAGGCCGAGTCCGAGCTTCTCCCGTCCCTCGGTGGAGGTGGCGTCATGTCCGCAGAGCTCACGCGCCCGCTCCAACCGGTAGCGGATCGTGTGTCGGTGAGTGAACATCCGCTCCGCGGTACGGGCGACGTTGCCGTCGTTTTCCAGATACGCCTCGAGCGTTGCGAGTAGCTCGGTCTCGTACTGCTCGTCGTAGGCAGCAAGGGGCTCCACCGTCTCCGAGTAGAAACCCTGGAGTTCGCCCGGTGCCTCGCTCATCGCGGGCAGCAAAAGGCGGTACGAGCCGGTCTCCTCGAAGGCCAGGTTTCCAGAACCCTCGGCCTCGCCTACGTTGAGGGCGAGGCGTGCCTCCTGACCGGCTCGGTGCAGATCCGTCGGGTCCGCTGCCAGTCGGCTCCGGCCCACGGTGATCGTGAATCCACCGAGTTCCACCTCGAATTCCGCGAGCAGAGAGCGGGCGGCCCGAGCCAGTAGGCCCTCATCCTCGGTCGGGACCACGGCGATCAGTTCCGCATCGCGGCGCTCTACCCCGCCAGTTGCCGGTTCTGCCGAGGCGACAAGAGCACCGGGACTTACGGCCTTGACTCCGCGAACCGCGAGGGTTAGCGCTCGAGGTCGCCAGTCTTCGCTCTGGGCCGCCTTGGGATGGACTCTCCCCATCACGACTCCGCCGCCGGAATTCAGGTCCGCCCCGAGGTCTGCCGCGCGGGCGGTGATGTCCCGTCTGTCGGTGATGTCACGAACGAGCAGTGCCCTGACGAAGTCTCCGGCGGCTTCCTCGCTCGCCCAGTCCCCTGAGCGCGAGCGCTCCAACTCCAGCGCCAGCAGGTTGAATACCAGCCGCTCGGTTGCCTCACTCATTCCCACCCCACCGGCGGCGTCGTCGCGCCGGATCCTTAGCTCGCCCACCTGCTCCCCGGCGACCTCGAGCGCCACCGAGATTGCCTCATCGCCACCAGCGAGCAACTTGGTCTCCTCGTCAGGAGAGGCGGCCGCTACCGCGAGCACGGCGCTCGATCGATCGATCAGTGCGACGCTTCCGCCAAGGGCCCGGGCGGCAGCGCGGATCAGGGTAGGCAGGCCCGCGCCGGCCTCGATCCCCTCCGAGAGGGCCGCGAGATCGTCGGCCACACCCGCTTGTACGGACTCGGACTGAACCGGATCGTTCGGCATCGGCTACCTAAAGGCCGAGCGCACCGCTGATGTCGTTCCAGTAGTAGACGACGACCGCACCCGCCGCGATGCCGATCATCACCAGAGCCGCCAGCACGAACAGGCTGAGGAAACCGGCGGCGGCCTTCTCCCATGGCCGGCCGTAGGCGCCCAGCGCCGGGGCGAGGATGAGGAATCCGAAGGCGACCAGCGAGACCAGGCCCGTGACACCGAAGACGAGGAACTCCGGCGCGACAGCGACCGGCAGGATTTCAGGAAGTGTGATTGCGCTTTCCATCTGCTCCTCCATTGTCGCGGATATGGGAGGCGACTAGCGCGAAGGCTCCGGCAATCGTCAACGCAGCCACGCAAAGGGCCCATCCCGAGCTCACATCGCTCATCCAGTGAACCCTGAGGTAGACCCGGGTCAATCCGACCAGCGCGGTGAGCACGAGGCCGGCCACGATCACGACCGTTCGATGGCTGTACTTGGGCACGAGCCTGAAGGCGATCGTGACCGCAAGCCAGGTGTAGATGACGGAATGGGTTGCGTGTCCACTCGGGAACGACCAGCCCTTCGCATCGGTCAGCGGATCAGGCGGGCGCGGGCGCTGTACCCAGTCCTTGATTTCGGGTACCAACAGGAAACTGACCGCGATGCCGATCACCAACACGGCCAGCTCGATCCTGCGCCCCATCACGAGCAGACCCAGACCCGCAAGGACCGCGATCGCGAGAGTCAACTCGAGCGACCCGAGGACGCTGAGAGCCTTGGCGATCGCAGTCAGCCAGCTCGTCTCGATGCTCGTCGAAATGTCATAGGCGGTGGTGTCACCAGGAGTCGGTCCTGGATCGGTGGCGACGATCGTCCAGTAGGCGACCAGCACGAACAGAGCGACCGACACCGTG
>JAUMFR010000116.1:0-2144 GCA_032119755.1 Solirubrobacterales bacterium
GGAAGTACGGGAAGGCTTCTGATCTTGGGCATCGCCGCTGCGGCGTTGTTCGGATTCGTCGCCTCCGATGTTGCGTCGGCCAAGACGATCACCGTCTGTAAGCCCGGCTGCAAGGTCAGGACGATCACCGCTGCCGTCAAGCAAGCACGCAAGGGCGACACCATCAAGGTCAAGCCGGGCGTCTACGCCGAGAGCGTCTTCATCAAGGGTTCTCGCTACGACAACCTGAAGATCTTCGGCACCACTTCGAACAAAGCCAAGATGCCGCTGCTCACCGGTACCCGTGCGCGGCCGCAGACCGACTTCGGCATCCTCGCCCAGGGGGTCGACGGGTTCCAGCTCAAGAACCTCCGCGGAGCCAACTACACCGGCACCGCGTTCTTCGTTCGGGGTGACTACGGCGACTCCGGCCCCGCAGAGCCGTGCAAGGGCTACAAGTTCAGCAACCTCGTCGCCTACAACAACGTCAAGTACGGCCTCTATGCCCGTAACTGCGTCGGCGGTCAGATGACCCGTTCCGAGGCCTACATCAACGGAGATGCGGGTGTCTACATCGGCGAGACGCCGGGGCAGGAGAATCCGGTCTGGACCGATCTCTCATACCTGAAGATCCACAAGAACGTCCTCGGCTACTCCGGGACCAACTCCCGGTACGTGGATATCAACAACTCGCACTTCTTCAACAATGGTGCCGGCATCGTGCCGAACACCCTCGACTCCGAGGGCTTCGAGCCGACCGCCAACGGGAAGGTCCGTGACAACAAGATCTTCTGGAACAACTTCAACCACTACGCCAACTGTTCGGGCTCGAAGACCGGCAACTCGCCGGCCTGCTCGCCGATTCCGCGGAGTTGGGTAGGAAACCTCGGAACCGTCGGGGGGATCTTCACGATCTACTACCCGACTGGCATCGGTGTCCTCCTTCACGGCTCGACCGGCTGGGAGATCACCGGCAATGAGATCTTCGGCAACAACAAGTGGGGAGTCGGAATCGTCTCGGACCCGTTCAACGACGACAACGATGCCATTGGCGACGACAACCAGGTTCGTGACAATGTGCTCGGTCGCGGCGGAGTCGATGCCAATGGATTCGACTTCTTCTGGGATTTCGCCGGATCTAACAACTGCTTCTCGGGCAACGGCAGCTTCTCCTCCGAGAACCAATCGAGCAGTCCGGCAGTGAGTAACTCGGATCTCTATCCGACCGCGTGTCCTGGCACGACGGGGACTGGCGACCAGAACGCCAATGGTGGACAGTTCAATGTCCTCCTCGATCTCGTGACCGGCGGATTGAACACATTCCCGTCATCGGCCGATCCAGAGAAGATGCAGTGCCTCTGGGAGCGTGACCCGGCCGATACGCACGCTGCGTATACCGGGTACTCCTACTACCGCGTGACAAAGCCGATCGCCTGTTCCTGATGCCGCAGGCGTTCGCTCGACACCACCGCATTCGACTGGCGACTCTCGCCGCGGCCACCCTGGTGGCCGCGGCGGGGCTCGCGGTCATGGTGGTCGAGCGTGGTCAGGCGAGGGTCGCAACCTCGTCCTCGACCAAGCTTGTCAAGACCTACGACAACTACTACCTGCCCAATTCGCTCACCATCAAGGCAGGTACGAGGGTCAAGTTCCGCAGCTGGAGTCCCTTCGGTGGTCCGAACTACACCGGAGGCCCCGGCTTCACCGACCTGCACGACGCAGTGCTGATCAAGCCTTATCCGAAGGGCGTCACCGCCAAGGGCTTCCGCTCCGGGCCTCCGCCCGGAACCACCAATCTCAACTGGACCGTCCGCTTCACCAAGCCCGGTGCCTACATCTTCAACTGCACCAATCACAGCGGTGAGATGCAGGCCACGATCCGGGTCCGCAGGTAGGTAGGACCGGCCGTTGTTCGGTCGAGAGCCACACGGAAGGCGCGAGTTCCTCGAGACCTCAGCCGGGGTACTGATCTGCACCCTCGCCGGCCAGCAGGTCTTCAGCGGCGAGGAGGCCGATCTGGCCAAATTGACCGAGGGCGTAGAGGTACCGCCAAAGGTCGCCGCGGCGAAGGGCGCGCAGCCCGACAAGCGCATCGCCGGCGAACCCGGTGCCGGGAACACGGTCGAGTACTGGATCCAGGCCGAGCCGACCGCGTGGAGCATCGT
>JAUMFR010000116.1:2154-2585 GCA_032119755.1 Solirubrobacterales bacterium
CCTTGACAGCGGGCTCCATCCCGGGTCCTCTGCTGGAGGTGGAGGAGGGTCAGACCCTGGTGGTCAACTTCCGCAACCGCACCAGCGCTCCGGTCACCATGCATCCGCACGGCATCCACTACGCCGAGGAGATGGACGGTGCCTACAAGGGGGCCTTCACCGACCCCGGAGGATTCGTCCAGCCCGGGCAGGAGTTCCAGTACCGCTGGTTTGCGCAGGAGGGAACCGCCGGAGCCTGGACCTACCATGACCACGGCCCGATGGACCCGATCCCCCTCTACAAGGGGCTGTTCGGGCCCCTGATCATCAGGCCGTCGGGCGCCACGCCACCCGACGAGGACTTCTTCCTCTTCTTCCACGACCTCCAGCCGGTCGCAACGGGTCTGGCCAAGGCCTACTCGTCGGTCAACGGCCGGGCCTACGCCGGTAAT
>JAUMFR010000116.1:2595-4170 GCA_032119755.1 Solirubrobacterales bacterium
GGTCGCTTTCCACATCTATGGCATGGACAACAACTTCCACACCTTCCACCTGCACGGACACCGCTGGGAGGACCCCGGCACCGGCCAGATCATCGACAACAAGACCTTCGGGCCGGGCGACTCCTACAACTTCACCTTCACCGAGGACAACCCGGGTCGCTGGTTCTACCACTGCCACGTTTTCTCCCACCTGCACATGGGGATGAACGGGTGGTACATCGTCACCTGACCCACTCGCGCTGCCTCGTCGCGGCAGTCACCGCCATGGTGGTCGGCTGTCTTTTGCTGCTCTGCATCGGCTCCGCCGACGCTGCCAACCGACGCGTCGCCATCTCCCAGTTCGCGTGGTCTAACCCCGAGCCAACTGTCGATCTGGGTGAGAGGGTCACCTGGTACTGGACGGGCCCGGACCTCCTGCATTCGGTCACCGGCACCGGCACCAACGCGTCCGGAATCGATTCCGACCTGGGCAGTTCGTCCCCACTCCACGACGTCGGCGACGCCTTCTCGCACACCTTCACTAGCCCCGGCGTGTACCAGTTCATCTGCAAGTTCCACGGTTCTCTGCCCGGAGGGACGGTCACGGTCAGCGGCACCCCGGGCGATCCCGACACCGAGGTCGATCCGGTACCGCCCAACAACGTCGACGCGGTCGCCCCGAAGCTCGGCGGACTCCGCCTCGCATCCCGGAGCTTCGGCAGGCGTGGCACCGAGCTGTCCTTCGCTCTCGACGAACGCGCAACCATCACCGCCGAGATCTGGCGGCTGCGAGAGGGACGCCTCGGCCGGTTCGCGGGCTGGCAGGAATGGTCGGCCTTCATCGGTTTCAACTGGCTCGAGTTCGGCAAGCCGACCCGCAAGTTCAAGCCGCGCCCGGGCAGGTATCGAGCCCTCGTCTACGCGCTCGACGACTGGAATAACGAGTCGCGCCCCGGAGTCGTGGACTTCACCATCCGCTGAGTCTCTCTACCTAGAATCGATCGGGCAGTGGACCGTCCAGACCGGACAACCCTCGACGCTCTCGCGGGCGTCATCGAAGGCAGCGGCCTCGTTCCGCCGACGGCCCGCGTGGTCACATTGGTCTCGGGTGGGCCCGACTCGATCACGCTGTTGGCGGGCCTCGCAACCTTCCTCGGGCCGGCACAGGTACACGCGCTCCATCTGGACTACCGCCTTCGCTCCGACTCGGCCGAGGACCGCTCCGCCGCCACCGGGGCCTGCGACGCGCTCGGCGTCACTGCGACCGTGTTCGAGCCCGACCTCGATCCCGCTGGCGGCAACACCCAGGCGCTGGCCCGCGAAGCTCGCTACGACGAGGCCGAGCGGCTGAGGGCCGAACTGGGCTTCGATCTGATCGCCAGCGGCCACACCAGGACCGACCTCGCCGAGACGGTGATCTATCGCCTCGCCACCTCGCCCGGCTCTCGGGCGTTGCTGGGGCTCTCCGGCACCCGGGGGAGGGTCGTGCGCCCCCTGCTCTCGCTTTCGAGGGCGGAGGTCCGGGAGATGGTCGAGGCCACCGGCCTTCCGTTCCGCGACGACCCAACCAATTCCGAGCCTCTATACGCCAGAAAC
>JAUMFR010000117.1:0-9871 GCA_032119755.1 Solirubrobacterales bacterium
CGGGACGAGAGCCGCTGAGCAAGCGAGAGCTCGAGGTGCTGGAACTGTTGGCTGGCGGCGCGAACAACAACGAGGCAGCCGAAGTGTTGAACATTTCTCCGGAGACCGTTCGCAATCACACCCGCAGCGCTCGTCACAAGCTCGGAGCGCGATCTCGATCCCATGCGATCGCGCTGGCCATCGCTCTGGGTCAACTCGAGCTGACCCTCGACGCTTAGTCCGGCAGGATTTCCACGTCGGTAAGGACGACCGTCTTGCCCCTCAAGCGCAGATGCAGGTCCACTGCCTCGTTGCGGCGGTAGGTTCCGAACAGCCCGATCCACATCGCGAGCCAGCGGGTGATCCCCAGGGTCCCCTCCTTGTAGATCGGCTCCCTGAAGACGACCTCACTGCCGCGGATGTCGTAGTCACGACCCTGCTCCTGCTCGACCCCGTTGACGAAGACCTGGATCGGACGCTCGGCTCCCCCGGGCAACCTGACCCGGCGACCGACCGGGACACCCTCCTTGAGGGCACCGCCGTGCCCTCTGCGAGCGGCCAACTCGGCGTCGTTCAACTCCGCCGACCACCCGGATCGAACTCCGCACGCAACGCATCGATCGCCTCGGTCTTGCCACCGTTGGCCAGCTCTCTCTTGCGAACACTCCCGGCGTAGGCGATCAGCCGCCCGTCTCCCATCACATCGATCCCGGCATCTCTCGAGCGCAGCAGGCCGGGAGAGGAGATCTCGATCCTGCCCCCGACGATCTCCGAGCGCTCGTAGGTCCGGATTGCCTTGACTGGTCCTGAGCGCTCCGCACGCAAAGCGGTGTCGATCGTCTCCGAGATCAGTTCGAGCGCCTGATCGAGGCTGGCGCAACGGCTGCGCCGGACCTCCGATCCGAGCCTTGCGGTGACCTTCCAGTTACCCATCGACCGGCTGCGCCTTGCAGGGGAAGGTCAGGCTCCGCGCTGCTGCAACTTGGGACGGCGAGCCTGCTCGTACGAGATCTTCTCGGGACCGGAGCGATCGGCCAGCGGAACGTAGTCGGCCTCTCTCGCGCCGGTATAGATCTGGCGCGGCCGAGCGATCTTCTGTTCGGGGTCGTCGCTCATCTCCATCCACTGCGCGATCCAGCCCGCGGTACGCGGGATGGCGAAGATCACCGTGAACATCGATGCCGGGATGCGGAGAGCCTCGTAGATCAGACCCGAGTAGAAGTCGACGTTCGGATACAGCTTGCGGGAGGTGAAGTACTCGTCGTCCAGGGCACGCTTCTCGAGTTCTACGGCGATCTCGAGCAGCGGGTTGTCTCCGGTCGCCTCCAGGACCTCCTCTACGTGCTTGTGGATGATTCGCGCACGGGGGTCGTAGTTCCGGTACACGCGATGGCCGAACCCCATCAGACGTTCCTCCTGGTTCTTCACTCCCTCGAGGAAGTCCGGGATGTTCTCCACCTTCTTGATCCGCCGGAGCATCCGCAGAACCGCTTCGTTCGCGCCGCCGTGGAGGGGGCCGTAGAGGGCGGCGATTCCCGCGGCTACCGAGGAGTATGGGTCGACCTGCGAGCTGCCCACACCTCTGACGGCGCTGGTCGAGCAGTTCTGCTCGTGGTCAGCGTGGAGGATGAACAGTACGTCGAGCGCCCGCGCGAGACGAGGGTCTGGGTCGTACTTGACCTCGGTCATCTTGAACATCATCGAGAGGAAGTTCTCGGTGTAGTCGAGGTCGTTGTCCGGGTAGACATATGGCAGTCCCCGGCTGTGGCGATACGAGAAGGCAGCGAGGGTCGGCATCTTGGCGATCATCCGGATCGCCGCCATGTAGCGTTCCTCCTGATCGAGGATCTCTTTCGAGCCGGGGTAGAAGGTCGAGAGAGCCCCGACGCATGCGAGCAACATCCCCATCGGGTGCGCGTCGTAACGGAAGCCGGACTCGAATTGCTTCATGTCCTCGTGCACGAAGGTGTGGTGGGTGATGTCGTAGACCCAGCGGTCGAGCTGCGCCTCGGTGGGTAACTCGCCGAAGATCAGCAGATAGGCCACCTCGAGATAGGTCGACTTCTCACAGAGCTGCTCGATCGGGATACCGCGATGCTCGAGGATCCCTGCGTCGCCGTCGATAAAGGTGATCTCGGATCGGCATGCGGCTGTGTTGGTGAACGCCGGGTCATATGTCATCAGGCCAAAGTCCTCTTCGGAGACCTTGATCTGGCGGAAGTCCATGGCCTTCACAGTGCCGTCGGTGATCTCCATCTCGTAGGACTCGCCCGTTCGGTTGTCGGTTACGGAAAGCGTGTCCTTGTTGTCCTTGCCGCTCTTGCCGTTTGAGGCCGCAGCGTCGGTCTGCTCGGTGGCCAAGTGGTTCTCCTTGCCTGTCTGGTCTTTTCTTGCGGCGACAAGTATCGCACCTCCGGGGTGAGGAACTGGTCACAGCCTTGTTAACCGACCAGTCTCTAGATCTCGAAGTGCGTGATCTGGCGGAACTCGCGCAGACGCTGCTCTATCTCTTCCTCAGTCAGGCGCGCCACCCGTTCGGTGCCGAACTCTTCGACGTTGAACGAAGCGAGCACCGACCCGTAGGCCATTCCACGCCTCAGGGTGTGTTCGTCCAACTCGTCCCGATGCTTGTCGACGTACCCGAGGAAGCCACCCGCGAAGCTGTCCCCGGCACCGGTCGGATCCATGACGTCCTCGAGGGGGAATCCGGGCATCGCGAAGAAGAACTCCTCGGTGAACAAGGCGGCTCCGTACTCACCCTGTTTTGCGATCACGATCCTGGGGCCCATCTCCAGTACCGCACGTGCCGCCCGGGTCAAATTCGCCTCACCGGTGAGCTGTCGTATCTCCGCATCGTTCAGCAGCAGGCAGTCGACCTCGCCGATCGCCTCGATCAGGGTCCCCCGCTCGTTCTCGATCCAGATGTTCATCGAGTCGAGGCCGGCGAACTTCGACCCTTCGCATTCGGCGCGGACCTGACGCTGCAGGTGGGGCTGGATGTTCCCGAGGAAGAGGGTGTCGGATTCGCGAGAACCGTCGGTCAGCTTGGGAACGAATGACTCCAGCACGTTCAGGCGGGTCTCCTCGGTCGTAGCGAGATTCATGTCGTATTCGTAGCTCCCTCGCCAGAAGAAGGTCTCGCCGCCTTCCACCCGCTCGACGTCGGTGGTGTCAATCCCGCGTGAGGTGAGCACGTCGATCTCGGCCTCTCCGAAGTCCTCACCGACCGAACTGACGATCTTGACCTCGGTGAAGAAGTTTGCCGCCAGAGCGAAGTGCACGGCGGAGCCTCCGAGCATGCGCTCCCGTTCTCCGAAGGGCGTCGAGACAGAGTCGAATGCCAGTGAGCCGACGGCTGTGAGGGACATGACGCTTGCAGTTTGTCTGTTCGTGAGGTGCCGTGTCGTCCGACCACCTATTGTGGAGAGCAGTGAAAGCGATTCGTATCGAGAAGTTCGGTGGCCCAGAGGTGATGAACCTCGAGGATGTGCCGGATCCGACCCCTGTCGATGGAGAGGTTCTGGTCGAGGTATCCCGATGCGGGGTCAACTTCGCGGATACCCACGCCACACGCAACGACTATCTGGCCGAGCAGGCACTGCCGATGATCCCCGGCGGAGAGATCAGCGGGACCGATCCCGACGGTCGTCGGGTCGCCTCGGTCCTGATGAGCGGTGGGTATGCGCAGAAGGCCTCGGTCCGAGAGGGTTGGCTCGTACCCGTCCCCGATGGGGTGAGCGACGATCAGGCGGCCGCCTTGCTGATCCAAGGTATAACCGCCCACGCGCTGGTTCATCGGTGCGCGCGACTCGAAGAGGGAGAGACGGTCGTGGTCGAGGCTGCAGCTGGAGGCACAGGCGGTCTGTCCGTGCAACTGGCGAAGCGTGCCGGGGCGAAGGTGATCGCTCTGGCCTCCACCGACGAGAAGCGGTCCCTCTGCCAAAAGCTCGGAGCCGACGAGACGGTCGATTCCGGCTCCGACGAGCTCGGCGGGGAGATACTCGCTGCGAACGGCGGTAAGCCGGTCGATGCGGTTCTCCACATGAGCGGTGACCGATTCGCCGAAGAGCTCGACCTCCTGGCTCCTTTCGGCAGGATCGTCGTCTTCGGGAACGCCTCCAGGACTCCCAACGAGGTTGCGACCAATGGACTGCTAGCAACCTCACGTCAGGTGATCGGATTCTGGCTCGTCCACATGCTGATGAACCGCGAGGCCACGACTGCAGCGCTCGCCGATCTCTTCGGTGCAGTGGCAGCGGGGGGGCTACAGGTTACGATCGGCGGCGTCTATCCCCTCGCGGACGCAGCCAAGGCACATCAGGACTTGATCGGGCGAGGGACTCAGGGCAAGTTGTTGCTCGATCCGAACGCCTAGGAAATCATGGAAACAGAACCGAATCAGGGTTCGGTCGCCGAAGAGGTGATCGAGCCAGACGACGAGAGCACTGAGACCTTCAAGGATCTCGGACTCTCCGACCAGCTGATCGACGTGATCGAGGAACTCGGGTACGCGGAGCCGACTCCCATCCAGCGAAAGGCGATCCCCGAACTCCTGGACGGCTACGACGTCATCGGTCAGGCTCAGACCGGTAGTGGCAAGACAGCCGCATTCGGCCTGCCGCTGGTCGAGTACATCGATCCGACGAGCGAGGAGACCCAGGCAATTATCCTCACCCCGACCCGCGAACTCTGCATCCAGGTGACCCAGGCTCTCCGCTCCTACTGCGAGCACCTGCCTGGAGTGGAGGTGGTGGCGGTCTTCGGCGGAGCGCCAATACGCGATCAGCAGTCACGTTTGCGCGGGGGTGCCCAGATCGTGGTGGCGACCGTGGGACGGATGAAGGATCTGATCGCCCGTCGCTCGCTCGTCCTGACCTCCGCCCGCTACGTGGTGCTCGACGAGGCCGACGAGATGCTCGATCTCGGGTTCATCGAGGATGTGGAACAGATCATGCGAATGTGTCCCTCGGGACGTCAGACAGCTCTCTTCTCGGCCACCATGCCGGGGCCGGTGGCACGGCTGGCCGAGCAGTACATGTACGACCCCGTAACCATTCGCGTCACGCCGAAGAAACTCACCGTCGACTCCGTCGAGCAGGCCTTCGTGAAGGTCGATCAGAAGGACAAGTCGGACAGGCTGGTGGAGGTGTTGAAGTCCGAGAAGCCCGAACAGGCGATCGTCTTCTGCCGGACCAAGATCGGCGCTTCGAAGCTCGGCAAGCAGCTCTCCGATCGTGGTCTGAGGGTCAAGGCTCTGCACGGGGATCTCAGCCAAGGTCAGCGAGACGGCGTGATGATCGCGTTCAAGGATCAGAAGGTCCCGATCCTGGTCGCGACCGACATCGCTGCGCGCGGGCTCGACATAGACCACGTCACCCACGTGATCAACTACGACCTACCCAATTCGACCGAGACCTACGTGCACCGGATCGGCAGGACCGGCCGGGTCGGCAGGTCCGGCAAGGCGGTGACCTTCGTCACCCCGAAGCAGACCGATGAACTGCGGCAGATCGAGCGCGAGGCCAAGGCTCCGATCGTCGAGTGGACCCGACCCGGCAACGGGTCAGGCAGGAAGCCAGTCGGCGACGGCGCGAAGTCCGAACAGAAGAGTGCGGCGCCCGCTCGGGAGAGCAAGGACGCAAACGGAGCCGTGAAGCTCTTCTGCAGTCGCGGATCGCAGAGCGGTATCGAAGAGGCCGACCTCAGATTCGCCCTCGAGGAAGGAGCGGTCATCCCCTCCAACCAGATCGCCTCGGTCAGGGTCCTCGACCGGTTCTCCTTCATCGAACTCCAGCCCGAAGCAGCCGAGAAGGCAATCGAGTTCCTCAACGGAACCAAGCTCAAGGGCGCAGAAGTTCGTTTCGAGCACGCCCGGGGTTAGTCGGGGGAAGCTTCCAGAGTGGGTGGTTTCTTCATCAGCCTCGGCGCTGCAGCGGCTTGGGGGGTGGCCGACTTCTACGGAGCGATCGAAACCCGTCGCTCGAACGTCTACAGCGTCCTTGCGGTCACTCAGCCTCTTGGACTAGTCCTCTCCCTGATCCTGATCGCCGTGATCGGTGCCGGAGAGTTCCAGTTCGACCACTTCGGCTGGGCGACCTTGGCGGGGTTCGTGGGACTGGGAGGGATCGCCTTCTACTTCATGGGCATGGCGGCTGGCACGATCTCGGTGGTTGCTCCGGTCGCGACGCTCGGCGTGGTGGTACCGGTGATCTTCGGGATCCTCAGTGGAGAGGTCCCGAGCACCGTCACCATGATTGGAATCGTGATCGGAATCGGCGCGATCATGTTCCTGAGCTACGAGGAGGACCCTGAGCACAAGCGAGGTGCTCGTCGCGGACTCCTGTACGGAGCCCTCGCAGGCCTCGGATTCGGCCTCTTCTTCGTCTTCTTCGATCTTGCAGAGGCGCGGGAACCCGGTTGGGCGATCGTCGGGAGTCGCCTCGGAGGGACTCTCTCGATCGGGATCGTGCTCGCTCTAACCGGTACGCGTCCGAGTCCGGTGCGGGAGTCGGCCAAGTGGCTGCTGCTGATCGCCTCGATGGACGTGCTGGCCAACGGTCTGTTCGGCCTCGCAACGACTCAGGGCCCACTGCCGGTGGTGTCGGTAGGGGCTTCGATGTATCCGATCTTCGTGATCGCCCTCGCGCACCTGACGCTGGGTGAGCGTCTTCACCGGCTTCAAGGCTTCGGCGGGGTACTCGCACTCGCCGGCTCCGCGTTGATCGTCCTCGGTTAGGCGGCGAGCAGCTGGATGCCGGTCATGCTCTGTAGCGCGAGCAGCGTTCCTTCCGTCTCGCGGTGCCTCACGGACTGCATACCGACCGCTTCCGCACCGAGGCAGTTCTCGCGGAGGTCGTCGACGAATACACAACCTTCCGGTTCGACCGCGAGCCGCTCTGCCGCGAGGAGGTAGATGTCCGGGTTCGGCTTGTGCATTCCGACCTCTCCCGAGATCACCACGTCGTCGAACAACCCGTCGAGCATCGCCCGGTCATATTGATCGGTCCGCCATGAGTTAGAGACGAGACCGGTCTTGATACCTGCGGCCCTGATCGCACCCACGGCGCCGATCATCTCCTCCTCCGGATTCATGTTCTCGAACAGGCGGTCGATCAGGCCCTCGCTCCGCTCGAGTCCGAGTCGTCCTCCGAAGCTCTTCTCGAACGCCTCTGGCTGTATCCGCCCGGCCTCCAGCTCGCGAAGGTCCTCCAGCGCGCCAGGATCCTCACGGAACAGGTTCTTGACCGAATCTGGATCGAGTCCTTCCGCCCGACAGAAGGAGCTGAAGGTCTCCCAGACCGGCGAGGTGAGGACACCACCGAAGTCGAACAGGCAGGCCGTGACCCTGCTGCTTTCCGTTCCGCCCTCGTATGCTCTTTCGGCCATGGCGGAGGAGGGTAAAGATGGTTCGAGCGACGCGCTCGACGGCATCGATCGTGACCGGGTCACCGAGTGGCTGGCCGATCGGGTCGACGGCCTCGAGACACCATTGACCTTTGCTCGGATCTCGGGTGGACGGTCGAACCTGACCTTCTCGGTGACGGACGCCGCGGGCGCTCGCTGGGCCCTGCGCCGCCCGCCACTCGGAAAGACGCTCGGATCGGCCCACGACATGGGGCGCGAGTCGAAGGTGATCTCCGCTCTGGCCGAGACCGAGGTGCCGGTGCCGAGCGTGATCGGTCATTGCGATGACGATTCGGTCAACGGGGCGCCCTTCTACGTGATGGACTGGGTCGAGGGTCCGATCCTGCGCTCCCAGGCTGAGGCCTCGATCTTCGACGAGAAGCAACGGTCGGAGATCGGAAGGAGGGTGGTCGAGACGCTTGCGACGATCCACGCGGTCGATCCAGATGCGGTCGGGCTCGGTGATCTGGGCAAGAAGACCGACTACGCGGCGCGCCAACTGCACCGATGGCAGGGCCAGTGGGAGAAGTCGAAGACCGACGAACTGCCCGTGGTGGACGAGGTGCACAGACGACTCTCAGAGCGGATCCCCGAGCAGCGCGACGCGACCATCGTCCACGGTGACTACCGGCTCGACAACATGATCCTCACTCCCACCGGCGAGGTGGCTGCAGTGGTGGACTGGGAACTGAGCACGCTCGGCGATCCGATGGCGGATGTCGGCATGTTGATCGTCTACTGGGCCGAACAGGGCGACGACCTGATCCCGCTGATCGACCCCGCTACGCGGGCACCCGGATTTCAGTCTCGCGAGCAGGTCAGGGAGATCTACGCCGGTGCCTCCGGACGGGACCTCGCGGAAGTGGACTACTTCGTCGCGCTCGCCTACTGGAAGCTCGCGATCATCCTTCAGGGCGTCTTCAAGCGTTTCAGCGCGGGCGGATATGGAGACGCAGCGGAGGGGTTCGAGGGGTTCGAGAACGTGATCGGCGGGTTGGCGGAGGCCGCCTCCGACGCGATCGACCAACTGGACTGACGCCTCCTCACCTCTTGGGTCGGGCGGGCGGATCCTGACCCCGCCGACTCCGGCCTGAACCCGTCCGCATATGTGATTCAGGGAGAGAGGGTCAGTCGACCGGTTCGCCGCTGGCCCGCTTGGCAGCGCGATTCAGCTCCCGCCGGGCGATCACCATCTTGTGGACCTCGTCGGGTCCGTCGGCGACCTTGAGCATCCGCGAGAAGCGCCACATGCTGGCAAGAGGAGTGTCGTCGCTCATTCCGAGCCCACCGTGGACCTGGATCGCGCGGTCGAGTACGTCCATCACCATGTTCGCCGCCACCACCTTGATCATCGAGATCTCCTGACGGGCGCGACGTTTCCCTTCGTGGTCCATCTTCCAGGCAGCGTGCAGGGTCAGCAGCCTCGCCTGATCGACCTCCATCCGTGACTTGGCGATGAAGTCCTGCACGAACTGCTTCTCGCCCAGCGGACCACCGAAGGCCTCACGCGAATTCGCGTGGTCGCACATCATCTCCACTGCCCTCTCGGCCGTACCGATAGCCCTCATGCAGTGATGGATCCGCCCTGGGCCGAGGCGGTCCTGAGCAATCACGAAGCCCCCTCCGCGTTCCCCGAGCAGATTCCCCTCCGGAACCCGACAGTCCTCGTAACGGATCTCGCAGTGGCCGGGGCCTTCATCGTGTCCCATCACCGGGATGCGTCGCACCAGGTCGAAGCCGGGAGAGTCTACGGGCACGACGATCATGCTCGCCCTTCCGTACGGGTGACCCTCGGGTTCGGTAACGCACATCACGATCGCGAAGTCCGCACCGACCGCGCCTGAGGTGTACCACTTGTGACCGTTGATCACCCACTCTCCGTCGATCAGTTCCGCCTTGGTCTGCAGCAGTGTCGGGTCTGAACCGGCGACCTCGGGCTCGGTCATCGAGAAGCAGCTTCGTGAGTCGCCCTCGGCGACGGGAAGCAGGAAGCGCTCGCGTTGCTCGTCTGTGCCGTGCTCGGCGAGGATCTCCATGTTCCCCGTGTCCGGCGCGGCGCAGTTGAACGCCATCGGCGCCACCACCGGACTGCGCCCCATCTCCTCGCAGAGCAGCGCATACTCCCAGTTCTCCAGCCCAGGCCCGAAGCGTTCGTCGGGCATGAACAGGTTCCACAGCCCCTCCTTGCGTGCAGCCTCACGCAGTTCGAGGATCTGGTCCGGGTAGGCGACCCCGGGCTTCACGTCCCGATCGAGCGCTGCCATCGCCTCCGCCTCGATCGGATAGATCCGCTCGTCCATGAAGGTGCGTACCTTTCCGAGCAGTTCCTCCACGCGCGGTGTCGGGGTGAAGTCCATCGACCGGAGGCTACTGCCCGTCGCCAGCTCTGGCGTAGCGGCACATCAGATCACCTTCGGCGTCGCTCAACAGTCCGACAAGCTCGAGGTCTATCGGGTTCTCGAGCGGACCGGCGATCAGCCCAGGGCCA
>JAUMFR010000118.1:0-2297 GCA_032119755.1 Solirubrobacterales bacterium
TCCGCAGAAGGCCGAGAGACCCTCGTGCTCCTCTGCGATGTTGCGGATCAGCTCCTGGATCAAAACGGTCTTGCCCACACCGGCGCCGCCGAACAGACCGACCTTGCCCCCCTTGGCGTAGGGAGCAAGCAGATCGACCACCTTGATCCCGGTTTCGAGGATCTCCTGGGTAGGAGTCAGGTCCTCGACGTCAGGGGCGGAGCGATGGATCGGCCAGTAGTCGTCAGCCTCGACCGCGGGGCCCTCGTCGATCGGCTCTCCGAGCAGATTGAAGATCCGCCCGAGAGTTCCACGCCCGACGGGAACGGTGATCGGGCCACCGGTATCTACCACCTCGTCGCCACGACGGAGTCCGTCGGTGGCGTCCATGGCGACCGCGCGAACACGGTCGTCACCGAGGTGCTGTTGGACCTCGCAGACGAGATCTAGAGGCGGACGTCCGTCCTCGCCAGCGACCTTGATGGTCAATGCGGAGTAGATCTCGGGCAGGTGCTCGTTGAATACGGCATCCACCACCACTCCGGTGACCTGCTCGACGCTTCCGACGTTGTTTCCGTTTCCTTCTGGCACTTTCAGCTCCTTTTCTTTCTTCTCAAATTCGTTTGAAGTTCTCTCGGCTGCCTACGACAGACCCTCGGCTCCACCGACCACCTCGAGGATCTCCTGAGTGATCTCGGCCTGTCGAACCCGGTTCATCTCGAGGGTCAGATTGCCGATCATCGTCTGGGCATTCTCGGCGGCGTTCCGCATCGCGGTCATACGCGCGCCATGCTCGGACGCAGTCGATTCGAGCAGCGCCCTGAAAACGGTCAGATTCGCGTACTCGGGAATCAGGATGGCGAGCAGTTCGTCCGGGTCGGGTTCGTAGACCCAGAGCGCCTTCAGGTGCGCCTCTGCGAGATCGCCTGACTCTTCTGCCGTCTCGGCCTCTTCCTCCTCTGCACCCTCACCGAAGACCTCTGCCTGCTGGATGGGAAGCAGGACCTGTCGGCGGACGTACTGGGTGAGCGGCGAGACGAAGCGGTTGTAGACGATCTCCACCCGGTCGAGTCTGCCGTCGACGTAATCGGCCGTGAGACCCTCGGCGATCTCGCGGGCGTTCGCGAACTCGGGCCGATCGGTGAAGCCGGCGAACTCGCCCGCCAGTTCTTCACCGCGGAACCGCATCGAAGACGCGCCTCGACGACCAACCGTCGAGTACGAAACCTCCTTGCCTTCGGTGCGGAGTGTGGCCCCGTAGCGAAGTCCCTCGCGCAGGATCTGGGAGTTGAAGGATCCGGCCAGACCTCGGTCACCGGTGACGAGCAGGATCCCGACACGCTTGACGTCGGTACGTTCCTCGAGCACCGGCACGCCCCGGGCCTCGGCTCCGGCTGCCGATGCGACCTGGCGGGTCATCTTGCGCAACTGACCCGCATAGGGCCGCAGGGCGAGTATCCGCTCCTCTGCCCGACGCAAACGCGCCGCGGCGACCATCTCCATCGCCCGCGTGATCTTGCCGACGTTCTTGACGCTGGCGATGCGGTTCTTGACTTCCTTCTGGGTGGCCATCCGGCTAGCTCGCTGCCGCCTCGGTGCGTGCCGGCGCCTCGCGCTCCTCCTCGGAGACGATGCGGTCGGACTCGCCCTCGTCTATCGGATTGCCATCGGCGTCGAAGTCGGGACCGAAGTCGTCGACCATCTCGCCGATCGCCTTGCCGAGTGCCTCCTCGTCGGCCTCCGGAAGATCACCGGTCTCGTCGATCCGGCTCAACAGATCCTGGTTCTCCGACCTCAGACGTGCGATCAGGTCACGGAGGAAGTCCGAAACGCGCTCCGCCTTGATCCGGTCGAGGTAACCACCGGTTCCGGCGTAGATCGATGCCACTTGCTCAGCAACCGACATCGGCTGGCGCTCGTTCTGGTTCAGGGTCTCGACCATTCGCTCACCCCTTGCGAGCGTCCTCTGGGTATCGGCATCGAGTTCAGATCCAAACTGGGCGAACGCCTCGAGCTCGCGGTACTGCGAGAGATCGAGGCGCAGCTTGCCGGCGACCTTCTTCATCGCCTTGGTTTGAGCGTTACCACCGACTCGCGAAACCGAGGTGCCGACGTTGATCGCCGGACGTACACCCGAGTAGAAGAGATCCGACTCGAGGAAGATCTGGCCGTCGGTGATCGAAATCACGTTCGTCGGGATGTAGGCCGAGATGTCACCGGCCTGCGTCTCGATCACAGGCAGTGCGGTCAACGAGCCGCCTCCGAGTTCGTCGGAGAGCTTGACCGCCCGCTCGAGCAGACGAGAGTGCAGATAGAAG
>JAUMFR010000119.1:0-3888 GCA_032119755.1 Solirubrobacterales bacterium
TCTGCTTGTGCCGGGGGTTAGAGCAGATAACGAGCACGGTTCCGCGACGGCGGATCACCTTGCACTTCTCACACATCGGTTTTACAGATGCTCGTACCTTCATCGCCAGGCGGCGCCTCGTTTCTCGTCGTAGGAATCCTGCCCACCCCAGGAGTCGGGTACGCAGGCCTGAAAAGTTCGCCGGAGGGGATCCGACTCAAGGAGATTAGCAGGCGTTTTTCGCTCAGGTGCTCCCAAAACCCTGATCTGGCCCGAATTTGTCATCCCAGCTCCTCGTGCCACGGAGTGAGGATCCTCGGACCGTCCTCTGTCACAGCCACCGTGAACTCGAAGTGGGCGGCAAGGGACCCATCGGTGGAGAACACGCTCCAGCCGTCGGAATCGAGCCTGACGCCGGGTCCACCGACGTTCACCATCGGCTCGATCGCAAACACCATGCCCTCTTCCAGCTCTGGCCCTCGCCCAGATTCGCCGAAGTTCGGGATCTGCGGGTCTTCGTGCATCTCACGACCCACACCGTGGCCGACCAGAGTCCGGATCACCGAAAGCCCGCCCTCTTCGACGGTCTTCTGTACCCCATGAGAGATATCGCTGAGGCGGTTTCCGGGCCGAGCCTGCTCGATCGCATCGAACAGGGACTGACGGGTGACCGACATAAGCCGCTCCGCCTCCTCGCTGACTTCGCCGATCGGGACGGTTATGGCAGCGTCTGCCACCCAGCCTCCGTAGGTGACCCCGGCATCGATCGAGAGGACATCACCCTCCTCGAGGGGGGTCTCGTCGGGAATACCGTGAACCACCATCGAGTTGGGAGAGGTGCAGATCGAAGCCGGGAATCCCCGGTAGCCCTTGAAGGTAGGGACGCCACCTTCGGAGCGGATGAAATCCTCGGCAGCACGATCCAGTTCGAGAGTGCTGACACCCGGCTCGCACATGCCTTTGAGCATTTGCAGACAGCGGGCCTGGATCCTCCCGGCAGCCGCCATCTGATCCACCTCTTCGCCGCTCTTGATCACGATCTGCCCCCGGTACATCAGACCTCACCCTCGGCGCGGGCGATCGCCAGTTCACCGCGAATCTCCTCGGCCACCTCATCGAGACCGCGGGCTCCATCTACCTTGCGGAGGATTCCCTTGCCCTCGTAGTAGATCACCAAGGGCTCGGTCTTCTCGTGGTACTGCTCGAGGCGGTTTCGGATCACGTCGTCTCGATCATCGTCGCGGACGGTCAACTCCCCTCCGCAGACATCGCAGACTCCTTCCTCGGCGGGAGGATCGAACTCGATGTGGAACACATGGCCTTGCTCGACGCAGGTCCTCCTCCCCCCGAGCCTCCGGACCACCTCATCGTCGGGAACGTCGATCAGGAGAGCCACGGAGAGCGTACGGCCGAGCCGCTCCATCTCGCTGTCCAGAGCCTCGGCCTGCGGAACCGTCCGGGGGAACCCGTCGAGGATGAACCCGTCAGAGGCCTCCTCATCCTGGATCCGCTCACAGATGACTCCGATGATCACGTCGTCGGGGACGAGATCTCCCCGATCCATGTATTCCTGTGCCCTGCGGCCAATCTCGGACTGATCCTTCACGGCGGCTCTGAGGATGTCTCCGGTCGCGTAGTAGGGGAGACGATGCTCGTCCTGCAGCCGCTCTCCCTGAGTTCCCTTTCCGCTACCTGGGGGTCCCAGGAGGATCAGATTCAGCTCAGGCATACGAGCCCGATTTCCTCATTCCCGCGTGACAGATCAATTGAGGAAGCCTTCGTAGTTCCTCATCATCAGCTGAGATTCGAGCTGTTTGACTGTGTCGAGCGCGACTCCGACCACGATCAGGATCGAAGTACCGCCGAAGAAGAAGTTGGCCGAGGTCTGGGAGATCAGGATCGTCGGCAAGGCCGCTACGGCACCGAGGTAGAGGGCCCCGGGGAAAGTCAGCCGCGACAGAACCCGATCCAGGTACTCCGCAGTGGGCCGACCCGGTCGGACTCCCGGGATGAAGCCTCCGTGCTTCTTCAGGTTGTCGGCCTGGTCGACCGGGTTGAAAGTGACGGCCGTGTAGAAGTAGGTGAAGATGATGATGAAGAAGACCTCGCCGACCACGTAGGCCCACCCTCCGGGGCTGAAGAATGCAGCGAAGTCGAGCGCTGCAGGGGTGTTGAGCAACTGGCCGACGGTCGGCGGGAACGCCATCAGCGAAGCGGCGAAGATGACAGGTATCACTCCGGCCATGTTCACCCTCAGCGGCAGGTAGGTGGATCCCCCGGAAGTCATCCTCCGCCCCACTACCCGCTTCGCGTACTGGACCGGGATCCGGCGTTGCCCTTCCTGTACGTAGACGATGGCCACGATCACAGCCAGCGCCACGAACGGCATCATCACGGTGAACACCGGGTCGGGGTTGGTCCACCACTTCTGGATTCCTCCCGGAAGGCCAGCGACGATGGAGGCGAAGATCATCAGGGAGATTCCGTTACCGACACCACGCTGGGTGATCAACTCTCCCATCCACATCAGCAGCGTGCATCCTGCGGTCAGCGAGATCACGATCAGCATCAACTTGGCGAAGGTGAGGTTCCCGACCACACTGGAACCGGATGAATCCTGGAAGCTCTGGAAGAGGAACACGTAACCGATCGACTGACCGAACGCGAGGCCCACGGTCAGGTACCGGGTGTACTGGGTGATCTTCTGCTGACCGACCTCTCCCTCCTTCTGCAAGCGCTCGAGGGACGGTAGAACCACCGTGAGCAACTGCAGGATGATCGAAGCCGTGATGTAAGGCATGATCCCGAGCGCGAACAGGGAAAGACGCGAGAGACTGCCGCCGGAGAAGAGGTTGAGGAAGCCGAGGATGTTCGACCCGGAGAAGTTGTCCTGGATGTCCTTGAGCGTCCCAGCTTCCACTCCAGGGGCCGGAATGTAGGCACCGAGACGGTAGAGAGCGAGGATCCCCAGAGTGAAGAAGATCTTCTTGCGGATGTCCGCGACAGTGAATGCGTTGGCGATCGTTGCGAGCACGGACCGACTCAGCCTTCGATCGTCTCGCAGCTTCCGCCCGCGCCCTCGATCTTCTCCCGGGCGGAGGCGCTGAATCCGTGCGCGGTGACCTTGAGGCTCTTGGTGATCTCTCCGTTGCCGAGGATCTTCACCGGCAGTGGGCGCTTTGCAAGTCCGTTGGCCTTGAGGGTCTCGGGATTGACCTCGGAGCCCGCAGCGAAGCGCTCTTCGAGATCGGAGACGTTCACCTGCTGGGTATGGGTGCGGAACTTCTCGAAGGGCATCGACTTCTTCATGTGCGGTCCGCGCAGTTTGCGCATCCGCATCTGGATCGGGGTCTGGCCACCCTCGTAGGCGACGTTGTGCTTGCGACCGGCCCTCTGACCCGCTCCCTTGTGGCCTCTGCCCGAGGTCTTGCCGTGACCGGATCCGTGACCCCGCCCGACCCGCTTGCGGTTGCTGCGTGAACCGTCGGCAGGACTCAGGTTGTGTAGACCGATCCGCTCGGCATTAGCGCTGGCGTCCTCGCCTTCGGCTGGCTTTGCAGTCGCAGCGGGCTTCTTGGTCTGCTTCGCTTCTTCTGTCTCTGGCTTGGGCTCGGCCATGGTCAGGACTCCTCTCCGGCCTCGTCGACCTCGACCAGATGACCGACCACACGAATCATGCCCCTCAGCTGAGGGGTGTCGGAGAAGCTGGCGCTCTTGCCGATACGGCCGAGCTTCAACGAACGAAGGGTCTCGAGCTGAGGCACCGATGCGCCTGCAGAGGACTTGACCTGAAGCAGTTTGATCTCGGCCATCAGACGTTCTTCTCCTGATCGGGTGAGCCGTCGGCGTTCTCCTCAGATGCCTCGACCTCTTCGGCTTCGGTTTGCTCGGCGGCAGCCTGCTCGGCAT
>JAUMFR010000120.1:0-1170 GCA_032119755.1 Solirubrobacterales bacterium
ACTCGCGGGTCTCGGCGCGGCTCTTGTGCATCTTCCAGTTGGCTGCCATCAGTGGCTTGCGCTCTGACATCTCGTCAATCCTCCTCTACCGGAAGCAAAGCCGCAACCCCCGGGAGGGTTTCGTCCTCGAGCAACTCAAGCGAGGCGCCGCCACCCGTCGACACCCAGTCGATCCTGTCCGCGAGTCCGAATTCGTCTACCGCGGCAACCGAATCCCCGCCTCCAACCAGGGTCCGGCCCGGGGCGTTGGCTACCGCTTCGGCGATGGCCTTGGTACCTGCAGCGAAAGGCTTCAGTTCGAATGCACCCATCGGCCCGTTCCAGAGCACGGTCCCCGCCCCGGCAATCCTCTCCGCATAGGAGTCAGCGGTGTTCGGACCGATATCGAGGCCCATCCAGCCATCCGGCACCTCCGTACCCTCGAGGTAGCGGGTCTCGGTTTCAGCGGAGAAGTCACGACCAAGTTCGAGATCGACCGGCAGGAGCAGTTCACAGTCTGAGTCCGTCGCGTCCTCCATCGCACGGCTCGCCATCGCGATTCCATCCTCCTCCACCAGCGAGTCTCCGGTGCTCTCTCCCCGGGCCGCGTAGAACGGAAAGCACATGGCCCCACCGATCAGGATCTCATCGGCGGTGTCGAGGAATCGATCGATCACTCCGATCTTGTCGCTCACCTTCGACCCGCCGAGGATCACACATAGCGGTCGGGTGGCGTGATCGCGGACCGAGACGATCTCGCTCACCTCCTTCTCGAGCAAGAGGCCGGCATAGGCATCCAGCAGGTGGGCGACCCCTTCGGTCGTGGCATGGGCGCGATGCGCGGCGCCGAATGCGTCGTTGACGTAGAGATCCGCCAGCGAGGCCAGGTCGGAAGCCAGCCGAGGATCGTTGGTGGTCTCTCCCGGTTCGAACCTGCTGTTCTCCAGCAGCAGAACTTCTCCGGGCGCAAGCTCTTCGGCCGCCGCGCGGACTTCCTCTCCTACAACGGCATCCGCCCGACCGACCTCGATTCCGAGCAGATCTGCGAGGCGGTCGCCCACCGGTCGCATGGAGAGGCTCGGATCCGGGGCACCGTCAGGCCGTCCCAGGTGAGAGACGAGGACCACCGAGGCTCCGCGCTCGCGGAGATCCTCGATCGTCGGCAGCGAGGCGCGTATACGGGAGTCATCG
>JAUMFR010000120.1:1180-6222 GCA_032119755.1 Solirubrobacterales bacterium
GCGAACCGAGCGACGATCGAACCTGAATCCACCCTCCTGCGGCAAACCGGCTCGCCCTCCCTGCGTCAACCGAGCCGGGTCAGGAGCCGAGTACCCGCTGTGCGAGTTCGACGCAGCGGTTCGAGTAGCCCCACTCGTTGTCGTACCACGAGACCGCCTTGACCATGGTTCCGTCGAGGACCATCGTCTGACCCGCGTCGAAGATCGAAGAGTGAGGATCCTTGACGATGTCTGTCGAGACGATCGGGTCCTCGGTGTAAGCGAGGATGCCCTTCATCGGTCCTTCCGCGGCAGCCTTCACCGCACCGTTGATCTCATCGGGCTCGGTTTCACCGTTCGCCTCGAACACGAGGTCGACCACCGAGCCCGTTGCGACCGGTGCCCGCACTGCGACACCGTTGAGCTTGCCCTCGAGCTCCGGCAGCACGAGACCCACAGCCTTTGCGGCGCCCGTAGTCGTCGGGATCAGGTTCAGGGCTGCTGCCCGCGCCCGACGGAGGTCGGAATGAGGCATGTCCTGCAGTCGCTGATCGGCTGTGTAGGCGTGGATGGTGGTCATCAGGCCGTGCTTTATCCCGACCACATCGTTCAGAGCCTTGGCGAACGGGGCGAGGCAGTTCGTGGTGCAAGAGGCGTTGGAGATGATGTGGTGGCTGTCGGGGTCGTAGGCGGTGTCGAAGTTGACTCCGAGTGCCACGGTCACATCCGGGTCGGTGGCGGGCGCGGAGATGATCACCTTCTTTGCTCCGGCGGCGAGGTGCTTGGCGGCATCGTCGCGCTTGGTGAAGAAACCGGTCGACTCGATCACCACATCGACTCCGAGATCTCCCCAGGGAAGATCAGCGGGATCGCGCTCGGAAAGGACCTTCAGTTCCTTGCCACCAACCGAGAGCGTCTCTCCCGAGGCCTCGACCTCTTCCGGGAACCGTCCGAGAATCGAGTCGTACTTGAGCAGATGGGCCAACGTGTCGGAATCCGTCAGATCGTTGACCGCCACGAAGTCGATATCCGCGCCAGCCTCCGTCGCTGCGCGAAAGAGATTGCGACCGATGCGTCCGAAACCGTTGATTCCGACCTTCACTGCCATCTTCTCGAACCTCCTGTCGTCCCGAGCGTATGTCTCAAGCGCCGGCGCAACTCAGGCTCCGGCGACTTCTCACAAGGGAAACTTACGCAAAGACGCACCATCGGCGCCCGCCGCCTCCCACCCGGTCAGTTCGAAACCGAGACCTCCACCGCGTAACCATCTGGATCTCGAACTTGGCAGGCGTAGTTGCCCGATCCCATGCTTGGAGACGCTCCCGGCTCGGACACCGACTCTCCGCCAGCAGATATCGCTGCTTCGTAAGCCGCGCGGACGGCGGGGATGCTGTTGCCCGGAAAGGAGATCATTCCCCAGCCGGGCCGGACGGCGTCGGACTCGACTACGTAGAAGGCCGGCTTCTGGAGGCCCCAGCAGGCGGAGGCGCTCCCTTCGGAGTGCCGGCGCCAGCCGAGCGGAGCGAGCATCGCGTCGTAGAAAACCGTGCTGCGGTCGAGTTCCAGCACGTTGATTTGAACGTAGTTGAGCATTCAGGTCGTGTTAGAGGCTGCGCTTGCCGCCTCAGTAACTCCAAGCCACCCTAGCGCCCCGGCAGGTGGAACTTGGAGTAGCAAGTGCGGAGCGTGACTAGCCCCGAGGTTCCCACTTGAAGAAGCGGATCGCCAGTACGAGGGCAACGAGGCCCCATGCGAGGACCACCGCGAGGTCGAGCCACTCGACCCCCGATCCCGTCGGCCCGGGATCCCATGCACCGAGGAACGCCTGGAAGAAGTGTCTGATCGGAAAGAGGTCGGCGAAGCTCAAGACGCCCGATGGGATTTCACCCTCGGGGATGAAGATGCCGGAGATGAAGTAGAGCGGCAGGATCACCGCGTTGCTGATCGCGGGTGCAGACTCCTCCGAGGGAATCAGAGCCGCAAGCGCGAAACCGATGCAGCTGAACGAAAACGCTCCGATCGCCAAGGTCACCAACACCGCCGGGATGTTCGCCCAAGGGACATCTACTCCCCACACGAGCCTCCCGAGCACCGTCACCAATACGACCATCATCACCGAGACCACGAGTGAGTTGCCCACGCGTCCCGCGATGAATACCCACGAGGGCAGCGGTGTGCCACGGACACGCTTCAGGATCCCACCCTCCCGGTCCGAGACGAGGTTGATAGCGAGTGATTGCGTGGTCGCCGATATGACGGCGAGAGTGACGATCGCGGGCACGTAGTAGGTGGTCGTATCTATGCCGAGTCCCTCGATCGGGTCTCCCCCGAAGATCACGTTGAAGATGACCAGGAAGACCAACGGCAACATCACCGTGAAGAAGACCGACGCCGGGTTGCGCCAGAACTTCTTCTGGTCATACCTGAACTGGTGGAGGACGAGTGCCAGACTGCTCATCGCCGCGACCTCCCCCGACGCCTACGCTCCGCTTCCCCAGGATGAGGCTCTGATTCGGTTGCGCCGTTCACTCCCGTCAGTTCGAGGTATACGTCCTCCAGACTGGGCCTGACCGCCTCCAGGGACTCGAGCTCGACCCCGCGTTCGACAGCCCAACCGGTGAGAGCGGCGAGGACGGCCGTGGGATCCGAGGTCCTCAGGTGGACTCTCGTGCCATCCGCCTGCCCAGGCCCCCTCGGTACGCGTGCTGCCACCACGTCGTCGGGCAAATCATCCGCCGAGACGCTGCCAGCACCCTCGCCGTCGGGAAGTGTGAAGTCAATCCTCGTCACGGCCCGCTCGCTACCTCCGAGTTCATCCGGCGGCCCTTCTGCGACGATCTTCCCTGCGGCGAGGATGGCTACTCGGTCGGCCAATTCCTGCGCCTCCTCCATGTAGTGGGTGGTGAGGAAGACGGTCTTCCCGAGGTCTCGAAGGCTCCTGACCACATCCCAAGCTTGACGCCGCGCCAGAGGATCGAAACCCGTCGTCGGCTCGTCGAGGAAGAGGAGATCAGGATCACCGACCAGGGCGAGCGCGACATCGAGTCTTCGCCTCTGCCCGCCGGAGAGCTTGCCGGCGCGAGAGTCGGCCTTGTCGGAGAGTCCGACCAGATCGATCGTCTCCTCGACCCCCCGAGGAGCCGAGTAGTAACCGGCGTACTGGGAGACCGACTCGCTTACCGTCAATTCGGCGGCCAGCTCGCACTCCTGGAGCACCACCCCGACTCTTCCACGCCACTCGTTGGTCGGGTGGGAAGGATCAACCCCGAGGACCTCCACCTCTCCCCCGGTTCGGCTCCGGTAGCCCTCGAAGATCTCGACCGTAGTCGTCTTGCCGGCACCGTTGGGGCCGAGGAAGGCGAATATCTCCCCGCTCTCGACCTGGAGGTCTATCCCCTTTACGGCCTCGAACTCCCCGTAGGACTTACGCAGGCCTCTGGCCGAGATGACGGGCGTAGCACTCACCGAACCCCGATTCTAGGTGCGGCCGCGATCAGGAGGGGATCTCGGTGTCGCGATGCACGACCTGGAGCTTGACGCCCTCTCGATCCCCGAGTTCCTCCGCCAGACGATCGGCCACCGCGATCGAGCGGTGACGGCCGCCCGTGCAGCCGATGGCGATCGTCAGATGCTGCTTGCCTTCTACAACGTAGGCAGGGATGAGGAAATCGAGCAACGGCATCAACCTGCCGTAGAACTCTCCCGCCTGGGTGCCCTTCTCGACATAGCGCCTTACTGCCGGGTCGAGTCCTGTCAGGGGACGCAGCTCCTCCTCGTAGTGAGGGTTCGGCAGAAACCGGACATCCAGGGTCAGGTCGGCATCGCGTGGTGGACCGTTCTTGAAACCGAAGGTCAGGATGGTGAGAGCGAGACTGAGATTCTCATCCACCCGGCCGATCAGTTCGTTGGAGATTCGCCGCCTCAATCCACCACCAGTGAGGTCAGTGGTATCGATCACCACATCGGCTCGCTCTCGCAAGGGTGAGAGCATCTCGCGCTCCTCCCGGATGCCGTCGACGATCCGCCCTTCGCGAGCCAACGGATGCCTTCGACGGGTCTCCATGTAGCGATGGAGCAAGACCTCCTCGTCGGCCTCGAGGAAGACGACCTTCACATCCAACCCGTCACCGTCGATGTCGCCGATGACCGCCAGCAAGTCCTCGAAGTACTCGCCACCACGAACATCGGTGACCACTGCGGCCTTCTCCACGCCACTGCCTGGATGCCGGAACAGCTCTCCGAGGGACTCGATCATCCGGGGAGGCAGATTGTCGACGCAGAAGTACCCACCGTCTTCGAAGGCCGCAATCGCCTCGGACTTACCCGCTCCCGAATAACCCGTGATGACGACCATCTCGACCCTGTGGTCCCCGGAATCTCCGGAGATCATGGGCGGTACCACCGCGACCTCGACCTCCCCGCCCTCGATCAGTCGGTCGCCTGCTGCGCTGATGTCGGTCTGGTCTTTCACTCGGCTCTGTGAAGTTGGCGGTGGATCTCGCGGGCGAGCTTACCCGGCACTCCGGGCACTGCTTCCAACTCCTTCCGCGAAGCGCTCATCACGCCGTCCGGGGATCCGAAGTGCGCGATCAATGCCCTCTTCCTTGCGGGCCCCACCCCGCGCACGCCGTCCAGCGCAGAGCTGGTCATGGCCTTGTCACGTCTGTTGCGGTGATAACCGAGAGCGAATCTGTGTGCCTCGTCTCTAACCCTTTGGAGGAGGCGGAGAGCATCTGAGCCCGGCGCCAACATGATCGGTGCTCCCCTTCCCGGCACGAAGACCTCCTCCAGGCGCTTCGCGAGTCCGATCACCGTCACGCCCTCATCGGTGACCAACTCGCCCAACTGCGACATCGCTGCCGACAACTGACCCTTGCCCCCATCGATCACGATCAAGTCAGGGATCGCCGAGAAGCTCTCGTCGACCTTTGGGGCCTCCGTATCGTCGTCGCCCCTCGCATTCCCCCGGCCGATCCGCCTGCCGACGACCTCACGCATGGCAGCGAAGTCGTCGATCCGGCCCGAATCTGCCCGGTCGGCTCCATCCTCGCTGTCGAACCTGA
>JAUMFR010000121.1:0-5637 GCA_032119755.1 Solirubrobacterales bacterium
TGCGGACCGAGCGAGATGCGTTGATCGGCCCGGTCCAGGGAATCGGTCGAGAGTCCGTGAGGGCCTCCGATCAGAAAGCAGAGGTCGACTGCGGCCAACTTCCGCGAGTCGAGCCAGTCGGCCCACTGCTCAGATGACATGGCGGCGCCATCGGCGCTCAGCGCAACGACATGAGCACGTTCGGGTATGCGCGCAGCAAGGGATTCGTCGTCACGTACCTCGATCAACTCGACCGGCAACCTCCTGGACAGCAGCTTCAGGTAGTGGGCGTCGGCTTCGGCGAACGGCATCTTGGCTTTGCCGACCGCGATCAACATCGTCCTCACCGTGGCCTCTCTCCTCTCTGCCAGGAAAGCGCCAGTCCTATCCGCTGATCGGTGGTGGGATGCGTGCCGAAGAGGAACTGACTCCAGCCGGGAGGATCGGGCTGAGTGAGGTTCGTCTCAGCGAGCCTGCGCTGCAGGCCGATCAGTGCACCGGGTGAATCGGTCAGCTCGAGAGCGCGAACGTCGGCATTCCGCTCGACCGAACGCGAGAGACCGTTCCCTACCGTCTGTACGGCTGTGATCGCGATTGCGATCGCGAGCACGAGAGCCGGGAGGGCTTCCGGCAACCCTCGCGATGAAGCCCGTCCGGGCGCAAGCCGGTCACCCATCAGCGCGACGAACAGGACCGCGAGCGGGCAGACGATCGCCACCCAGAGCAGGCCCCGCCAGAGGTCGTTTCGCTCGGCATGCGCGAGTTCGTGTGCGATGACCGAGCGCCGCTGATCTGCAGGAAGCCCGGCGATCAGCGTGTCGTATAAGACGACTCGCTTGGTGGTGCCGATCCCGTCGACGAACGCATTGATGCCCGTGGTCCTGCGGCTGGCGTCCACCCGATAGATACCGCCTACGTCCACGCCGGTTGCATCGGCCAGCCGGAGGACATCGGTGCGAGCCGGACCTTCCTCGAGCTCCTCATAGTCGTTGAAGATCGGCGACAGGACCGCCGGACCAGCCCAGGTGATCAACACCGCTGTCGCAATCACGCCTGCCGCGCCGGGTATCCACCAGCGAGCACCGAACCTACGAGCCAGCCAGAGCGCACCCATGAGGATCGCGGTTCCGATCGCGACGAAGATCACGGTCGCCAACAGCCAGTCGACGAACCAGGCTCCAAAACCCTGGGTCGACAGCCCGACCTCCGCTGCTCTTTCGTGACTCGCGATCGCGAACGGCAATCCCACGGTCTGCAGTGCCAGCAACAGGGAAGCGGCGACTGCAACGCCGTAGAGGGCGGGCCGGGTGGCCGCCCGGCCAGTAAGGAGCCCACGCAGACGCTTGGACAGCGGGCCGACCACCAGTGCCAGCAGGAAGAGGGTCTGCGCGAGTAGCTGGCAGACGTAGAGCCAGCGCTGTCCATCTCGGAACGACGTGGAACTACTCAGGAACTCCGCGTCGAACCAGTCAAAGGCATCCACCGCCGCGGGAGAGATGCCCGGCTTAGGTGCCATCAGCCACGCAGCCACGATCGCGAGGGTGACCGCTGCCCCTGCCACTGCCAGAATGCCGAGTCCGCCTGGCTTGGCAGGGCGATTTCGGGCCGCCCGTTCCATATGCCTACGATAGTCATCAGTGTCGAACCCCTCGCAGGCAGGGGGCACTGCTTTCAGACAATGCGCATCGCTGCGATTACGGACATACACGGCAATCTGCCCGCCCTCGAGGCGGTTTTCGCCGATATCGAGAAGGCTGAGATCGAGCGGATCTGGTGCCTGGGAGACACCGTGGGATATGGCGCCTTCCCGAACGAGTGCGCGAATCTCGTTCGTGAGAGGTGCGAGGTGAGTCTGGTCGGAAACCATGACTTGGCGGTAACCGGGGAGATTGACACCGGGCTCTTCTCCCCCTCGGCAGCTGAGGCGGTCGAGTGGACGCAGGGGGAGATAGGAAAGGAGGCGCTCGAATTCCTTACCGGCCTCCAGCCCGAGACTGTCCTCGAGGAGGCCTCGCTGTACCACGCCTCGCCGAGAGATCCGGTCTGGGAGTACGTACTAGGAGGGGAGCAGGCCGAGGCTTGCCTCGAGGTTCAGGCGCGACCCATCTCGCTGATTGGTCACTCCCACGTCGCGCTGTTCTTCTCGAACACGAGCGGAGAGAGCGCTGATCTCGACGGCGGACAGTGCCCTGAAGGAACCGAGCACGGGGTCGACGAGGGACGCTGGTTGCTCAATCCGGGGAGTGCAGGGCAGCCGCGCGACAACGACCCCAAGGCCGCATGGCTGGAGCTCGATCTCTCCGATGCCGGACGGGTGGCACGTTGGCGTAGATGCGATTACGACATCGATCGTGCGGCTCAGGCGATCAGGGACGCAGGACTTCCCGCGATGCTCGCAGAAAGGCTCTACTCAGGGCAATGAATTCCAAGACTAGGATCAAGCGGATGTGGCGGCGAGCCCTCACAGGCGGGACGGGCATGGTGATTGCGATCGCCATCAGCGCCTGCGGCAGCAGCCCGAGCAACGGCCTGAATCAGACCGACTCGGACGTACTGCTCTCGGAACTCGACCAGATCCGATCCTTCCTCGCTGCCGGCAGTTGCATCTCTGCGGGGTCTCACGCAATCACCTTCCTATCGGAGGTGCAGACTCTGCCGGCGGACACCGACCCCGACCTGCGTCAGGCTCTCGAAAACGGCGCCCAGAATCTCACCGTGCTCCTCGACGATCCTGCGAACTGCAGCGCGCCTGCACCCACCACGACCACCGCAGCGCCGACTACGACCACCACCCCATCAACCACGACTACTCCTCCGCCCACCACCACCACTACACCGACCACGACCACTACCCCGGGAGGCGGGGGCAGTGGAGGGATCAGTCCCTAGATGGCCATCGAACGGCGCGGCGAGATGATCGCCGACAGATACAGGGTCGAGGGGAGGCTCGGCTCAGGCGGAATGTCTAGCGTCTTCGAGGCCGTCGACACGATCCTCGAGCGCCGCGTAGCCGTGAAGGTGCTGGCTGAGCACCTCTCGGATGACGAACGGTTCGTGGCGCGCTTCCGCCGAGAGGCGCTTGCAGTAGCCAAGTTGGTGCATCCGAACATCGTCCAGGTCTACGACACAGGCATCGACGCAGGCAGGCACTTCATCGTGATGGAGTACCTCCGAGGCAAGTCCGGGGCTCAGATCCTGCAGGGCAAACGCGAACTCGATGTCGATACGGCGGTGGAGATCGGTATCCAGGCCTGCGCGGGGCTCGACTACGCCCACCGCCACGGAATCATCCACCGTGACGTCAAACCCGGGAACCTGATGATCCTCGGTGGCAGCGCGGTGGGGGGAGGCGAGATGAACGTGAAGCTTGCGGACTTCGGCATCGCCCGTGCCAGCGAGCAGTCGAGGATCACACAGGTCGGGTCGGTCGTCGGAACTGCCGCTTATCTCGCACCAGAACAGGCGAGAGGCGAGGAGGCGACGCCCGCCTCGGACGTCTACGCGCTCGGCGTGGTCCTCTATCAGTTCCTCTGTGGCCGACTTCCCTATGAGGGGGCGACCCTCTCCGAGCTCGCCGTCCGGCAACAGAGCGAGCAGCCACTCGCGCCGGAGACCTACAACGCCAATGTCCCGCACGGGGTGAGCGAAGCCGTCCTGGTGGCTCTCGAGAGCGATCCGGAGCGGCGATTCGCATCTGCAGGTGAGCTCGCCGACGCACTCGCTCGAGGGCTTCGCGGGGAGTACGAAGACTCGTCATCCGAGGCGACGACGCGGCTCGCAGCCGGAACCGAAGCCGCCACGAGGATCGCACGGGACGAGACGAGCACGACCGTACAACCGCGGGAACGAAGGAGGCGCCAAGCACCCCCGCCCCGCCGCCGGATCCCGCGCGACGAGTCCCGGAGGGAAGCGCGTCAGCCTCGGGCGAAGAGGTCGGGCAACGCAGCGAAGAACCTCGGCGCGCTGATCGTGTTGATGCTGCTGGCCGCCGTGGTAGCGGGGTTGGTTGTTCTCACCACCGGCGACAGTTCCCAGAAGGTCGATGTCCAGAACGTAGTGCGGGACGACGTCCAAGAGCAGATCAATGCGCTCGAGCAACTGATCCGCGACAACCAGCGCTGATACCGCCGTCAGCCCTCAGTTTCCCAAGGGGATGCGCCCGAGAGGATCGAGCGTTTGAAGTCTTCGTATCTTCCGTCGGCGATGGCTGTTCGGGCAGCCGAACCGAGCTGCTCCATGAAGGTGAGGTTGTGGATCGTGAGCAACTTGACCGCCGTCAGGTCCTCACCCCTGACCAAGTGGGCAAGGTAGAGGCGGCTGTGATCGGTGCACGCCTCACAGGGGCAGCCCTCCACCAAGGGACCTTCGTCGGTCGTATACCGGGCACGGCGTAAGTCCAACCTGAAGCGCGATTCGGGTTCCGGGGCAAGTGCGGTTCCGTGACGAGCCAGCCTGGTCGGAACAGCACAGTCGAGGGTGTCCACACCTCGGGAAACCGCCTCGAGCACATCGTCTACCTCTCCGATCCCGAGCAGATGGCAAGGCGCCTCGGGAGGGAGCAGCGCGGTGGTAATGCCGACCACCTCGTACATCTGTGACTTCTCTTTGCCGAGGCTGCCTCCGATGGCAACACCGTCGACGCCCGAAGCGCAGATGTACTCGACCGACTCGCGTCGGAGGTCCTCGTAGATCCCGCCCTGCACTATCCCGTAGACGGCTTGACCGGCCGGACCGTTCTCGAGATGCCAGGTGAGGCAGCGATCCAGCCAACGGTTGGTCCGTTCCATGGAATGGGCCGTGTAGTCGCGATCGGCATGGAAGGGCGTGCACTCGTCGAAGACCAACGCGATGTCGGAGCCGAGCTTCGCCTGGATCTCCATCGATTCCTCCGGGCCGATGAACTGCTCGGATCCATCGGAGAGCGAACGGAACGAAACTCCGCGCTCGGTGATCTCGACCTTCGCTCCTGAGCCTGGCATCTCGCCACGCCGACCCTTGATCTCATCGGCTACGCCGCCGTGCGCCAGTGAGAAGACCTGGAACCCACCGCTATCGGTGATGATGGCCCCGTCCCAGTTCATGAATCCGTGAAGACCTCCGGCCCGTTCGATCAGATCGGGACCCGGAGCTGCCAGCAGGTGGAATGTGTTGCCGAGGACCATCTGGTAGCCGAGCCCGTCGACCTCGCGGCTGGTCAACCCCCGAACCGAACCTTTCGTCGCAAGCGGAACGAAAGCCGGGGTCTCGACCGGTCCGTGCGGAGTCTGCAGCACGCCTGTACGGGCGTCGCCGTCGCGAGCGGAGATCTCGAACCTCAGACGAGCAGGGTCGCTGCGCACGAGCGCCTATCCGCCTTCGGCGGAAGTCTGCAGCAAGCTCACTCCGGTCATCTGGCCGGGCTGGGCGATCCCCAGCAGGGACAAGATGGTGGGTGCGACGTCGGCGAGGATTCCACCGTCTCGCAATGCCACTCCATGGGAAGTGCAGATGAAGGGCACCGGGTTCAGCGAGTGAGCCGTGTTGGGCGAGCCGTCCGGCTCGAGCATCTGTTCGGCATTGCCGTGATCCGCAGTCACCAGACAGACCCCTCCGCTCTCGTGGACAGCCGCAACCACCTCGGCGAGCCTGCGGTCCACCTCCTCTATCGCAGTCACTGCA
>JAUMFR010000121.1:5647-6851 GCA_032119755.1 Solirubrobacterales bacterium
AGCCGGGATGACGCCGGTGTGGCCGACCATGTCGGGGTTCGCGAAATTGATCACGCCGAAGCGGAACACGCCTTCCTTCCACCTCTCGATGAAGCTGCCCGCTGCATCGGCCGCGCTCATCTCGGGACGCTCGTCATAGGTCGCAACGTCTCGCGGTGAGTCGACGAGAGCGCGCTCCTCCCCCTCCCACTCCTGCTCCTCACCGCCGTTGAAGAAGTAGGTGACATGTGCGTACTTCTCGGTCTCTGCGGCGTGGAGCTGGCGCCCACCAGATGCGGAGATGACCGACGCGAGCGTCACCTCGGGGCGCTCGGGCGGGAAGGCGACCGGGTGATCCCACTCGTCTCGATAGCTGGTCATCGTGGTCACCGAGAGCAACGGTGCTGTCTTCCTCGGGAAACCATCGAAGTCGGCGCTCGACAACGCTTCGGTGAGCTGCCGGGCGCGATCAGGGCGGAAGTTCAGGAAGATGACCGGATCCCCCTCGGCTGCTCCGTCGTAGTCGCCGATGACGGTAGGCGCGATGAACTCGTCTGTCTCTCCTCGCTCGTATCCGGATTGGACGGCCTGCATGGCATCGGGTGCACGCTCGCCCTCTGCGTGCACGATCGAGTCATACGCCCTCTGGGTGCGCTCCCAACGACGATCCCTGTCCATCCCCCAGTAGCGACCGCCTACCGTCCCGAAGCGACCTGCGCGCCGCAGCCAGCGCTCCGCCTCTTCCACGTATCCCGCGCCGGACGATGGAAGCGTGTCGCGACCATCGGTCATCGCGTGCAGCACCAGGTCAGGCACTCCGCGGTCGGCTGCCATCTCGACCATCGCTTCGATGTGCTCCCAGCCGGAGTGCACGCCTCCGTCGGAGAGCAGGCCGATCAGGTGCAGGCGGCCGCGCGCCTCTATCGCCTGCTGGCATGCGGCGAGGAGGGCAGGGTTCTCGAAGAAGCTCCCGTCGGCAATCGCCGCGTCGATGCGCGCGAGATCCTGCTCGACGATCGCCCCCGCGCCGAGGTTGAGGTGTCCCACCTCGGAATTCCCCATCTGGCCCTCGGGCAGACCAACGTCCGGTCCGCTGGTCGAGAGAGTCGTGTGGGGATATCTCTCCCACAGGGAGTCGAAAGCAGGGGTCTGAGCCAGCGTGACGGCGGTACCGGGGCCTTCGTCAGCCAAGCCCCATCCGGCAAGCACGATCAGGCAGACCGCT
>JAUMFR010000122.1:0-1982 GCA_032119755.1 Solirubrobacterales bacterium
TGCGGCTGCAGTGACGGACTCGGGTCGGGTCGGCGTCTTGGCCACTCCCGCCACCGTGAGGAGCGGATCCTATCTTCGGGCGCTTGCGGCGCAACACCGCCCGCTCACCGTCACCGAGGTCGAGGCACCTGATCTGGCAGCGGTGATCCAGCGGGGATTCCCGTTCGACCGGAACGTGGTCGAGATGGTCCGCTCGTACTGCGAGCCCCTGAAGCGGGCAGAGGTCGACACCGTGATCCTCGGATGCACCCATTACCCGTTGGTCGCACCGATGCTCCAACGGAGTCTCGGGCGGGACGTGAGGTTGGTGACCGGAGGACATGCGATCGCCGCAATGTGCCAGCGGGTGCTCGCCGAGCGGGATCTGACCGCCACCAGCAAGAGCGAGGGCGATTACTCGTTTCTCTGCACAGGTGACCCAGGGGCCTTCACGGAGCTCGGCACACGTTTCCTCCAGATGCCGTTGGGTGAGGTCGAGCAAGTGGTGCTGCCCTAGCGGGTGTCTCGACGGCTACCCTACGCCCGATGGGAGAAATCCTCGAAAAAGTCCAGTCCGACGTCAAGGAGGCGATGCGCGAGAAGGATCGGGACCGCCTCACGACCCTGCGCATGATCGCCGACCAACTCCAGCAGGACGAGAAGATGGGCGACGGTGACGAGGTCGCCGTACTGCAGCGTGAACGCAAGCGTCGCCTCGATGCCGCAAAGGCCTACCGCGACGGCGACCGGATCCCGCAGGCCGACGCAGAAGAATCAGAGGCGCGTTTGATCGAGTCGTATCTCCCTGAGCAGCTCTCGGATGACGAACTCGGATCTCTGGTCGACGAGGCGATATCGGAGACAGGAGCAACCGAACAGAAGGACATGGGAGGCGTGATGAAAGCGCTGATGCCCAAGGTCGCGGGTCGGGCCGACGGTTCCCGTGTCAGCGAAGCGGTACGCGAACGACTTGGCTCGTAGTCAGCTGACCATCGACAATTCGATCGCCGCCGAGCTCGCGGGGTCACAGGATGCGACGCTCCGCGAGTTGGAGGGCCAGTTGGGCTGTGAGCTGTTCCTGCGCGGCAACGTACTCACCCTCGAAGGCGACGAAGGTCAGGTTCGGGCTGCCGAGGAGGTGGTCGGAGAGCTGGTGGGCCTGGTCGAGAAGGGGCACGAGTTGGTCCCCGAGACGATCGATTCGGTGACGGGCGCATTGCGTCAGGACGTGAGTCCGGCCGAGGTGCTCGAGGGTGTGGTCTGGGAGCACCGGAATGTCCGGGTCGCGCCCAAGACGGTCAACCAGAAGCGCTACACGGATTCGATCCGTGACAACACGGTCACCTTCGGCATCGGTCCGGCGGGCACCGGCAAGACGTTCCTCGCCGTGGCGGCAGCCGTTGCATGCCTGTCTCGCGGCGACGTGAGCCGCATCATCCTCACCCGCCCTGCGGTCGAGGCAGGTGAGCGCCTGGGGTTCCTCCCCGGTGACATCCAGGCCAAGGTGGACCCCTATCTCCGGCCTCTATTCGATGCCCTCTACGACATGCTCGATCCGGAGCGGGTCAACTCATACTTCGAGCGAGGGACGATCGAGGTAGCGCCTCTCGCCTTCATGCGCGGCCGCACGCTGAACGATTCCTTCGTGATCCTCGATGAGGCTCAGAACACGACGCCCGAGCAGATGAAGATGTTCCTCACCCGCCTCGGATTCGGCTCGAAGATGGTCGTGACCGGCGACATCACCCAGATCGATCTCGGAGACGAATCGCAGTCGGGGCTGGTGCAAGTTGGCGAGATCCTCGATTCGGTTCCCGATGTCAGTTTCATCCGCTTCGGCGGCGATGACGTGGTCAGGCATCGTCTGGTCCAGCGAATCGTCGAGGCGTACGGACGCTTCTCCGAGCGCCGGAAAGGGAAGCGATGAGCATTGACTTGAGCGACTGCCCCGAAGATCTGCAGGAAGCCGTGGCGGCCGCGCTCGCTGCCGCGGGCGTCACCTC
>JAUMFR010000123.1:0-9523 GCA_032119755.1 Solirubrobacterales bacterium
GGCCGCCAAGACGCTTTCCACCCTGGGCGCCGAATGGGAGTTGCTCGAGTACAAGGGCGGCCTGATGGACGGTCAGCCCCTGGATGTCGATCAGTTCAAGACCATCTCCAAGCTGCCGAGCCGCGACGCATTGAATGCTCAGCTCGCCGGGATCGTCGCCAGCCCGCTTACGGGCATGGTTCGCGGTCTCGGTTCGATGATCCAGGGTCTGGCCAGCCAGCTGGGTCAGATGCGCGATCAGGAACTCGTCGGTGGCACCGCCGAGCCCGAGGCGCCAGCCGAGGAGGAGAAGTCTGCGGAAGAGGAGACACCCGCTGAGGAGCCGGCAGCCGAGGAGCCGGCAGCTGAGGAGCCGGCAGCCGAGGAAGCAGCCGACGCTCCGGCAGAGGAAGAGAAGCCAGCAGAGGAAGAAGCTCCAGCGGAGGAGGCTCCAGCCGAAGAAGCACCGGCCGAGGAACCCGCCGCCGAGGAGCCGGCAGTTGAGGATTCAGACCAACAAGCTTCTGACGAAGGTCAGGAAGAGAAGGAGGACAACGAGTAATGCCAACCACAGAAGAGTGGATAGATGAACTGAAGGGGATCTCCGTGCTGGAGCTTTCCGAGCGGATCAAGGCGCTCGAAGAGGAGTTCGGGGTTTCCGCAACCGCAGTGGCAGCCGCAGCACCCGCAGCGGGTGGTGGCGGTGGCGATGCCGGTGACGGCGGCGGCGACGAAGGTGCCACGGTCGACGTGGTACTGACCGGTGCCGGCGACAAGAAGATCGGCGTGATCAAGGTCGTTCGCGCGGCCACCGGGCTCGGTCTCAAGGAGGCCAAGGCACTGGTCGACGAGGCTCCGAACCCCATCAAGGAGGGGGTCGAGCGCGAGGAAGCCGACAAGATCAAGGCCGATGTCGAAGAGGCCGGCGGCACCGCCGAAATCAAGTAGTGCGAAAAAAGACTTGCGCTTGCGTGCCTGAGTTGCGGGCGCAGGCGTGAGTCTGTTATATTTTTCGGTCGTGCGCCGGTGGGCCATCCGCTTGCCTAAAGCGCGCGACATCCGAGTCCGCCTTCTACCTGAGGAGTCGCCCAGTTGGCCCCATCCAACTCTTCGCCGGCACCCCGCCGAACCTTTGCACGACTTGAGACACCGCTCGATGTTCCGCACCTGATCGATATTCAGCGCCAATCCTTCGAGGATCTGGTCGACCCGAAGAAGGGTCTGCTTCGCCGGACGATCGACGACGTGTCACCGGTGGAGGATTACACGGGCAACCTCGCCCTGGTCTTCGGCGAGATCAGTTTCGACGAGCCACAGAGTTCCCTCGAGGAGTGTCGAGACAAGGATCTCACCTTCGCGCGCCCGCTCAACATCAAGGTCGCCTTCCAGAACCGCGAAACCGGCGAGATCCGCGAGCAGTCCGTCTTCATGGGCGACTTCCCGTGGATGACCGATCGCGGCACCTTCGTGATCAACGGCACCGAGCGAGTCGTGGTGACCCAGTTGGTCCGTTCCCCCGGTGCTTACGTGATGGAGCCGAAGGACCGCGAGAAGCAGGTTTTGATCGCGACCCTGATGCCCAACCGCGGATCCTGGCTCGAGCTCGAGATCGACAAGAAGGGTCGGGTCTTCGTGCGGATCGACCGCAAGCGGAAGCTGCCGATCACGGTTCTGCTCCGCGCCATGGGCTACGTCGCCGACGAGCAGCTCCTGGAGATGTTCGACAACTCGGTCTACATAAGGCAGACGATCGCCGCTGACAGCGATGCCACAAAGGACGAGGAAGGCGCACTGATCGAGCTGTTCAAGAAGCAGCGTCCCGGCGAGCCGCCCTCGGTCGATGCCGCGCGCAATCTGCTCGAGCAGCTCTTCTTCGACCCCAAGCGTTACGACCTGACCAAGGTGGGTCGATACAAGCTGAACGCGCGACTCGGCCTCGACGTCGACCTCGACACCCGCACCCTCACTCACGAGGACATCATCGCGCTGGTCAGGGAACTGGTCGAGATCCCGAAGGAGATGGGTGTACCCGAGGAGATCGATGAAGAGAACCCGATCAAGGACTACGCCGCCGAGGCTGCCAGCTATCCGCGCGACCGAGTCCAGGACCGTCTCGACGAATACGAGAACTTCGGAAACCGCCGCCTGCGCACGGTTGGAGAGCTGATCAACGAAGCCTTCCGGATCGGTCTCTACCGGATGGAGCGCGTAGTGCGCGAGCGCCTCACTACCGAGGACTCCGATGCAATTACCCCACAGACCATCATCAATATCCGCCCGGTGGTCGCAGCGCTGAAGGAGTTCTTCGGCTCCTCTCAGCTCTCCCAGTTCATGGACCAGACCAACTCTCTTGCCGGACTGACCCATCGGCGTCGGCTCTCCGCACTCGGCGCCGGCGGCCTCACCCGCGAGCGCGCACCCATCGAGGTTCGCGACGTTCACGCCACCCACTACGGGCGGATGTGTCCGATCGAGACCCCCGAGGGTCCGAACATCGGTCTGATCGGCTCGCTTTCTTCCTACGCGGAGGTGAACGAGTACGGATTCGTCACTACTCCCTACCGCGTGGTGAAGGACGGCGTCGTCACCAAGGAGATCGTTCACCTCGATGCCACCCAGGAGGAGGACAAGACGATCGCTCAGGCCACCACTGAGATCGACTCCTCGGGCCGGCTCAAGGGACCGCGCGTGCTCTGTCGTCGCTCGGATGATGAGGCCGCACTGGTCTCCCCCAAGGAGGTCGACCTGATGGACGTGTCTCCGACCCAGATCTGGTCGGTCGCTACCGCACTCATTCCTTTCCTCGAGCACGACGACGCCAACCGCGCACTTATGGGCTCGAACATGCAGCGGCAGGCAGTGCCGCTGCTCAAGCCCGAGCCGCCGCTGGTCGGGACCGGCATGGAGCGCCGCGCCGCCATGGATACCGGTGATGTGGTCCTCGCCAAGTCAGCCGGCAAGGTGACCTATGTAGACGCCGACCGTATCGAGATCACGAGCGGTTCCAAGAAGGAGGAGTACATCCTCAACAAGTTCATGCGCTCCAATCAGGGAACCCTGATCCAGCAGACTCCCGTCGTGACGGCGGGGGACACGGTCAAGGAGGGCGACCTGCTCGCTGACGGTTCCTCCACCTCCGGTGGCGAGATCGCGCTCGGCAAGAACTGTCGGGTGGCCTTCATGTCCTGGGAGGGTTACAACTTCGAGGACGCGATCATCCTGTCCGAGCGCCTGGTCAAGGATGACGAACTCACCTCGATCCACATCGAGAAGTACGAGGTCGATGCCCGCACCACCAAGCTCGGCGACGAGGAGATTACCCGCGACATCCCGAACCGCTCCGAGGAGTCTCTGAGGAACCTCGATGAGCGTGGAATCGTGCGTGTGGGCGCCGAGGTGATCGCCGGTGATCTGCTGGTCGGAAAGGTCACCCCGAAGGGCGAGACCGAGTTGACGGCTGAGGAGAAACTGATCCGCGCGATCTTCAAGGAGAAGGCTCGTGAGGTACGCGACACCTCATTGAAGGTTCCCCACGGCGAGGGTGGCGTCGTGATCGACGTCCAGACCTACAGCCGCGACGACGGTGACGACCTCCAAACCGGCGTCAACGATCTTGTCCGTGTCTACGTGGCCACCAAGCGCAAGATCGCAGAGGGAGACAAGCTCGCCGGACGCCACGGAAACAAGGGCGTCATCGCCAAGATCGTCCCCGAAGAGGACATGCCCTTCATGGAGGACGGCACACCGATCGATGTGATCCTCAACCCCCTGGGCGTCCCGAGCCGCATGAACATCGGTCAGATCCTCGAGACACATCTGGGATGGGCAGCCGCAGAGGGTTGGTACGACGACGGAACCGATGCCTACAAGCATGCCAAGAAGACCGACGGTCGAGTGAACGTGGCGACCCCCGTCTTCGACGGTGCGACCGTCGAAGACGTCGACGAGGCTCTGGTTCGCTGGCAGGAAGAGCACGCCGATCGCGGGATCGATCTGGGGGTCGACCGCAGCGCCCCCGCCGGCAGCCGCGCTTCGGGCAAGTTCCAGCTATACAGCGGTCGCACCGGCGAGCCATACGAGGGACGGGTGACCGTCGGCTACATGTACATCCTCAAGCTCCATCACCTGGTCGACGACAAGATCCACGCCCGCTCCACCGGCCCGTACTCGCTGGTCACCCAGCAGCCGCTGGGCGGCAAGGCGCAGTTCGGCGGTCAGCGCTTCGGTGAGATGGAGGTTTGGGCGCTCGAGGCATACGGTGCGGCCTACACGCTCCAGGAGATGCTCACGGTCAAGTCCGACGACACCGTCGGCCGCGTCAAGGCCTACGAGGCCATCGTCAAGGGCGAGAACATCCCCGAGCCGTCGATTCCAGAGTCCTTCAAGGTCCTGCTGAAGGAGATGCAGGCGCTCGCGCTCGACGCAAACGTCGTCTCCGATTCAGGTGACGAGGTCGAGGTAGAGGACTCGGAAGACGAACTGCTCAAGGCGGCCGAGGAGCTCGGGATCGAGCTTTCCGGCATCCAGGCCAAGCCGGAAGAGGGCGAAGGCAGCGACGACAAGGAATCCAAAGAAGAGACCAAGGCCGCAAAGGCCGAGGACTGATCCGGCAGGCGGGAGAACACACACATGATCGACATCAACAGCTTTGACGCAATCGAAATCGGCCTCGCTTCCTCGAAGCAGATCCGTGCCTGGTCTTCGGGCGAGGTGATCAAGCCGGAAACGATCAACTACCGCACACTCAAGCCCGAGAAGGACGGACTCTTCTGCGAGCGCATCTTCGGTCCTACCAAGGACTGGGAATGCTACTGCGGTAAGTACAAGCGGGTTCGTTACAAGGGCATCGTCTGCGAGCGCTGCGGCGTCGAGGTGACCCGCTCCAAGGTGCGCCGTGAGCGGATGGCTCATATCGACCTGGCGGCGCCGGTTTCCCACATCTGGTTCTTCAAGGGAGTGCCCTCCCGAATCGGCTACTTGATCGACATGGCGCCGAAGGATCTCGAGAAAATCCTCTACTTCGCCGCTTCGGTCATCACCTCGGTCGACGAGGAAGCACGCAGCAAGGATATGTCCAAGCTCGAGAAGGAGATCGACAAGTCTCTGGCCGAGTACGAGGCTGAGCGTCAGCAGCGGGGACAGGCTCTCAACGAGTCTCTCGAGCGCCGGATCAAGTACCTCGAGGAGGGCAGCACCGACGGGTTCGACCCGGAAGACCACCTCTGGCAGGACACCGTCCCGAGTCCCAAGCGGATCAAGGATGCGGATCGCGAGAAGATGGTCAAGGAGCTCCGCAAGACCTTCGAGGCCGAGATTGAGGACAACGAGGCCTACATCGAGGAGGCTGCAGACCGCCTGCGCGACGTCTGGAAGACCTTCTGCGACATGAAACCGAAGGACGTCATTCCCGACGAGACGCTCTTCCGCGAACTGAAGGATCGGTTCGGTTCACCGTTCGGCTTCGGCGAGTACTTCGCCGGAGGCATGGGTGCCGAAGCCGTGCGAGACCTGCTCGGTTCCATCGATCTCGAGGCCGAGGCCGAGAAGATCGAGGAGGAGATTGCCACCTCCAAGGGTCAGAAAGAGGCTCGCGCGGTCAAGCGACTCAAGGTCGTCGACTCCTTCCTCAAGTCAGATAACCAGCCTGAATGGATGATCCTCGACGTGGTGCCAGTGATCCCGCCGGAGCTGCGCCCGATGGTCCAGCTCGACGGTGGACGCTTCGCCACCTCCGATCTGAACGACCTCTATCGACGCGTGATCAACCGGAACAACCGCCTCAAGCGACTGCTCGACCTCGGCGCACCCGAGATCATCGTCAACAACGAGAAGCGCATGCTCCAAGAGTCGGTCGATGCACTGTTCGACAACGGTCGTCGCGGGCGTGCCGTCACCGGTCCGGGCAACCGTGCCCTCAAGTCCCTTTCGGACATGCTCAAGGGCAAGCAGGGGCGCTTCCGCCAGAACCTGCTCGGGAAGCGCGTCGACTACTCAGGCCGCTCGGTCATCGTCTCCGGCCCGAATCTGCGCCTCAATCAGTGCGGTCTGCCGAAGTTGATGGCTTTGGAACTGTTCAAGCCCTTCATCATGGCCCGGTTGGTCGAGCGTAAGCAGGTCCAGAACATCAAGGCTGCCAAGAAGATGGTCGACTCGATGATCCCGGAGGTCTGGGACGTGCTCGAGGAGGTCATCTCCGAGCATCCGGTGTTGCTGAACCGGGCACCGACCCTGCATCGACTCGGTATTCAGGCGTTCGAGCCGATCCTGGTCGAGGGCAAGGCAATCCAGATCCATCCGATGGTCTGCTCGGCCTTCAACGCCGACTTCGACGGCGACCAGATGGCGGTCCATCTCCCGCTTTCGGCGGAGGCGCAGGCCGAGGCGCGGGTCCTGATGCTCTCTGCCAACAACATCCTCAGCCCCGCTCACGGCGCTCCACTCGCCACGCCCAGCCAGGACATGGTCCTCGGTCTCTACTACCTGACCTACTCCCACGACGATGTGACCAATCTCGACCCGTCCACGCTCGAGCGTAAGCCTCACCCCTTCAGGACCGCCCAGGAGGCCGAACTGGCCTACGAGAACGGGCTGGTCGGACTCCACGACTACGCCGAGTACCGGCGTCCCGGTCACGAGCACTTCCTGACCACGGTCGGCAGGATCATCTTCAACGATCGGGTCGAGCGCTCGATCGCCGACGCTCTCGGGGACGAGTACGACCCCGAGCAGTACGAGTTCGTGAACCAGTCGTTGAAAAAGCGCGACGTGAACGACATCATCTCCGGCCTGATCGCCCGCTACGGTGCCGCTGCGATTTCGCTCGCTCTGGATTCGTTCAAGGAGCTAGGCTTCCATTTCGCGACCACGGCTGGCGTGACCATCTCGAAAAACGACGTCGTCGCCCCACCTGACAAGCTCGACATCCTGAGCAAGTACGAGACCCAGACCGGCGAAGTGATCGGTCAGTACGACGACGGTTACATCACCGCCGAGGAGCGGCGTGACCGCGTGACCGACCTCTGGGATGACGCCACCGAAGAGGTCGGTAAGGCGATGGAGGACAATCTCGACGAGTTGAATCCGATCTTCATGATGGCCAACTCCGGCGCGCGCGGATCGTTCAAGCAGATCCGCCAGCTGGCAGGAATGCGCGGACTGATGGCCAACCCGAAGGGCGAGATCATCGAGCAGCCGATCAAGGCGAACTTCATGGAGGGTCTCTCGGTTCTCGAGTACTTCATCTCCACCCACGGTGCCCGCAAAGGTCTGGCCGACACCGCTCTGCGTACCGCCGACTCCGGCTACCTGACTCGCCGCCTTGTCGACGTCTCCCAGGACGTGATCGTCCGCGAGGAGGACTGCAAGACCAAGGGCCAGGTCGACATGCCGATCTTCGGTCACGACGGCCAGCCGAACCAGAACCTGATCGGACGCAACATCGCAGCGAAGTTCTCGACCAAGCGCGGCCGTGATCTGCTGAAGCGGAACGACGAGATCACCAGTGAGTCTCTGGAGGAGATCGTCGAGGCGTTCGATGGCGAGACCGATGCCACCGCTCCGGTCCGCTCCGTCCTCAAGTGCGAGGCCGAGACCGGTGTATGCCGCATGTGTTACGGCTTGATGCCAGCCACCGGGGCGCTGGTCGACGTCGGTGACGCGGTCGGAATCATCGCCGCGCAGTCGATCGGTGAGCCGGGTACCCAGCTGACCATGCGCACCTTCCACACCGGTGGAGTCGCCGGTCAGGACATCACGCAGGGACTACCTCGCGTGGTCGAGCTTTTCGAGGCTCGTAATCCGAAGGGCAAGGCAGGTCTCGCAGAGGTCGACGGCAAGGTCACAATCGAGGAGACCGACAAGGAGACCGTCGTCACCGTCCTCGATGACAAGGGCAACGAGCACTCCGAAAACTTCCCGCCGCGGACCCGCCTGCTGGTCTCGAACGGCGACAAGGTGACGGCCGGCACCCAGCTGACCGAGGGCTCCCTCTACCCGGCGGACCTCTTGCGGGTGACCAAGGACAGGACGTTCACTGAGCTCTACATCGTGCGTGAGGTCCAGGAGGTCTATCGCTCACAGGGTGTGGATATCAACGACAAGCACATCGAGTTGATCGTGCGGCAGATGATGAAGAAGGTCCGGATCACCTCCAAGGGTTCGACCGAACTGCTTCCGGGTCAGCTGATCGACCGTCTCGCTCTGAAGGCGGAGAACGAGAAGGTCAAGGCCAAGAAGGGCGGAACCCCTGCCAAGTCCGAGGAGATCATCCTCGGAATCACCAAGGCTTCTCTGGCCACGGACTCCTTCCTCTCGGCGGCTTCCTTCCAGGAGACGACCAAGGTACTCACCGATGCCGCTCTGGAGGCCAAGAAGGACCGTCTGCTCGGACTCAAGGAAAACGTGATCATCGGCAAGCTGATCCCGGCGGCAACCGGTCTCAAGCACTACCGCTCGATTCAGGTCGAGCCGGTCGAGCCGGCTGCTCCTCCGGCAGAGGAGCTCCTTTCCGAGGAGGCTCTCGAGGAAATGGATCTCGCAGGAGATGGCTCGGGTCAGTCAGAGGGCTTCGGTGCTTCGTTCGCCGAGGAGCTCGAGGAGATCTCATCCGAGATCGAGACGGCTGCGCCACCCTCGCCCGGCGAGAGCTCGGGCGAAGACAAGTCCTGAATCACTCGGCAACGGCGGAGCGTCGCCGTTCCGTCGGGCAGTGAGCGGCTCTAGCGTCGGCCGCTGGAAGCGGTTACCGCAGTACGCGGCTTGACCGCACGCGTCCGTGTTCGGCCTCCGGGCGGGCACTCCGGGGCGACACTCGTCCCGCCACCGTGCGGCCCGCGCCTCGGTCCGCGTGGGGGCTTCGGCTCACGCCTCCAACGCCTGAAACCGTGATCGTCACCGTTCTCGTCGAGCCCGTCCGCGACCGGCTCGCTCCTCACCGCGGCGTAGATCAGCCACATCCCGAAGAAGACCGGGACCTTCAGAACTACCGCCAAAAAGATGATTGGGACGATCTCACTCATGAGGCCGGGATTCTACCGGTCCTCAACCCCGCATGAAGCCGTTCAGCGCCCACTGGAGGAGAACCTCTGCTTGCGCCTCTTCGAATCCGTGCTCCGGCTCCGTCGGTACCAGCAGCGTCGGGGCTTCACGCTTCGCCGCCCAGTCGAAGCAGGTCTGGTCGAAGTTGTCGTCGATCCAGGCGAGGGGGCGGTTGCCCGCGTATTCGGCGATCGGCCCGAGCTTCCAATGCTCCTCGTCGTCGGGTTTGCCATCGAGCTCCAGGTGGGGGAGTTCGGGGACGCCGATCAGGTTGGGGAGGTGGTCGTTCGCTCGGTCTTCCCACCCCGAGGCCCAGAAGAGTTCGAAATGAGGTCCGAGGCGTCTGATCCGCTCCCCCGCCGCAAGCGAGATGCAGTGGGGAATGCCGTCGATCAGCAGGTACTCGAAGCGGCCTCCGGCTCTTGCTGTGGGCTCGGCGCCAGGCTGGAGGCCTGCGCCGCCGGCGAAGATCGAGATCACACCGTCGATATCCACGCCCAACAAGGGC
>JAUMFR010000124.1:0-1653 GCA_032119755.1 Solirubrobacterales bacterium
AAGGCTTTCTGGCCAGCGATCCCGCGCGAGGGAAGCGAGCCACACGGCAGGGTCCGCTACTGGCAGCGGATCGGTCACTTCGTCCACGACCGCAGTGTCTTCGTGATGATCGCGGTGATCATCGTGCTGGTCGCCGGCTCACTGGGGAATTTCAAACCCCGCGGCACCCTGGACTTCGGCGAGGGATTCCGCGATCCACCCGAGTCGGTGGTGGGCCAGGACCTGATCAAGGAGAAGCTCTCAGGCGGTGAGACCGCGCCGACCGAAGCGGTGGTCGCGTCGGGAGCGTCCACCAAGGTGGCAGATGCCCTGAAGCAGGTCGAGGGCGTCTCGCAGGTGGTCCCGACGGAGACCTCGAAGGACGGACGGTTCGATCAGCTCTCGGTGACATTGACCGCGAATCCCTTCTCCGACGACGCGGCCGACACCATCCCGAAACTCCGAGACGCCGCCCAGCAGGCAGCGGGAGGTCGGTTGGCGCTGGTTGGTGGCTCGACCGCGGAGAACTACGACACCTCCAACACCCTGAGAGCGGACGCCAAGGTGATCGTCCCGCTGATCCTGCTGGTGATCTTCTTCATCCTCTGCTTCCTGCTGAGGGCGGTGGTCGCTCCGGCCTATCTGGTGCTGACCGTGATCCTCTCGTTCGCCTTCGCGCTGGGGGCGAGTTACCTGATCTTCGACTGGTTCCTCGGACAGGACTCATCGGACGCCGGGTTACCGACCTTCGCCTTCATCTTCCTCGTTGCGCTGGGCGTGGACTACAACATCTTCCTGATGTCGCGGATCCGCGAGGAGGCTGAGCACGAGGAGACCAAGGAGGCGGTGATCGAAGGCCTCGAGAAGACCGGTGGGGTGATCTCGAGCGCCGGATTGATCCTCGCCGGGACCTTCGCATCGCTGATGGCACTGCCGCTGGAGGCGTTGTTCCAGATCGGCTTCGTGGTCGCCTTCGGCCTCCTCGTCGACACCTTCATCGTCAGGACGCTCCTGGTTCCCTCGATCGCGTTCCAGTTGGACGAGAAGAACTGGTGGCCGAGCAGGATCGTACGCAAACCGCGTCCGAAGATAGAGCCGAAGCCGAAGCCGAAAGCAAAGGCGAAGCCGAAGCCGAAGAAGTGACGTCAGTAGTAGCGTTACCTGCATCCCGCGAGCGCACAGCGCTCTCATCCAAAGGAGGAATCAGTGGCTGAAGGAAAGTTCCAGGGCCGTGAGGTCGTAATCGTCGAAGCAGCGCGCACCCCGATTGGACGTGGTCATCCCGAGAAGGGCTATTACAAGGACCTCCATCCCTCGAACCTGCTCGCGAAGACCTACACCGGAGTGATCGAGCGCGCCGGGATCGATCCGGCCGAGGTCGAAGACGTCTCCGCCGGTTGTGTGGGGCAGTTCGGAGAGCAGGGCCTGAACATCGCCCGTAACGCCTGGCTCGAGGCAGGGCTGCCGATCGAGACCCCAGCCGCCACGGTGGATCGCCAGTGTGGTTCCGCCCAGCAGGCCGTCAACTACGCCGCGGCGATGATCGCCTCAGGCGTACACGATGTAGCGATCGGTGGCGGTGTGGAGCACATGGGACACATCTCCTTCGCCGACACCTTCTCGGTCATGGAGGAGCACGGAATGGCCTTCTCCCCCGAGCTGATGGAGAAGTAC
>JAUMFR010000125.1:0-12561 GCA_032119755.1 Solirubrobacterales bacterium
CCTCGGCTGCATCGCGCTCGGAATCCTCGACGCCCTCGGAGCCGAGGTCGGGGTCAGTCCTACGCAGGATCTTGCGAGCGTAGGTGAGAGAGGGCAGGGTTTCGGGTATCGAGGCGAACGGATCATCCTCCCCACTGCGCTCGACCTCTTGCTTGATCTCCTCCCACTGCGCCACGACCTCTCCCGCGCTGACCGGGTCGCTGCCTCCGTCGCCGTAAACATGGGGATGGCGACGGATCAACTTGTCCGAGCAACCATCGGCAACCGAACCCAGATCGCCCAGGCCACGCTCCTCCAGCAACAAGGCCAGGAAGAGGACCTGGAACAAGACATCTCCCAGCTCATCGTGTATCTCGTCGGTGGCGTCGCGACGAGCAGCGTCGGCCAACTCGTATGCCTCCTCGACCGTGTGCGGAACGATCGAACGGGCATCCTGCGCACGATCCCACGGACACTCCAGTCGCAGCGTCCTCGTTATCTGGTCCAGACGCTCGATCGCCCGGAGGGCCTTGTCGCTCACGACAGAGCGTTTCCGTCAGCTCAGCCGGGCGGGATTCCGCCACCGGGGAAGGACGGAGCTGGAGCGGTAGCCTCGTCCTCACCAGGTCCGTGCGGACGCTGCGGCTTGCCCTGAGTGGTGACGAACGGAAGGATGCTCCCCGGTGTGGCGGGCGAACTGCTGATCACGACGGGCGGACATCCAGTAGTCGCCAACTGCTGCTCGGTGCAAGCAGCCGGGACGAGCTCGAAGTTCCGACAACGATCGATCAGGAAGTCGTCAGAGCAGACGGTGACCTGCGTCCACTTGTCCCGATAGTCGGCCAGGAAGGAGGCGAAGGCTTCCTGCTGGACCTGTGCGGTCAACTGCTGACGGATCTGCTGGGAAACCTCATCGAAGGGTTGTGCGCTCTTCTCGGTGATCTTGTCGACTTGGAAGGCGTAGAAGCCACCGGTGGCGGCTACCGGCCCTTCCAGCTCCCCAGTATCGGCGTTGAAGATCCTGAAGTTGAGCGGCTCCGAGAAGGTCCCCTCGGTGACGCCGGTGCGCACGCCACCGGAGTCCTTGCTGGGGTCAGTCGAGTACTCGGCCGCGACCTTGTCCCAGTTCTCGGGGGAGTCATCTGACTCGAGCGCCGCGACTGCTGCGGCGACCTTGGCACGGTCGTCGTTGAAGATCACCCTGATGTCGCGGCTCGCGGGCTGTTCGAAGCTGGCGATATTCGCTTCGTAGTACTTGAAGGCGTCTTGCTCGCTGGCCTGACCAGCGTCCTCGTTGACCTTCGCCTGAATCTTCTGAGCCAGCAACTGGAGGGCGACCCTGCGTCGGATGTCTTCATCTGTGTAGCCAGAGGTCTCGAGGAACTTCTCATACTTGGCTGGGTCTCCCTTGAACTGCTGCTCCTTGACCTGATCGAGTCGATCGGTTATCTCACGCTCGGAGACCGTCACACCCAGATCCTCTGCCTCGCCCTCGATCCAGTAGAGATCGAACAGGTCGTTCATCGCCTGATCCCGGAGCGAGTCGTACTGGGGAGAGTTCGGTGCGGGGGCCTCGTCGAGACCCTGACGCTTCGCTGCCTGAGCGACGGCGCGATCCACCTCCGCTCTGGTGACGTCCTGGCCGTTGACCACCGCGACCACGTCGCCAGAGGGACTGCCCTTGGCCGACGGTTCGGTCAGGGCCGCCCAGAGAACCAACGCGACGAGCAGCACCGACCCGCCGACGATCAGCGCGGTGCGCCCGGACAGTGAGCTTGCCTTGGACATCACGGGGAGGATATACGCCCTACTCCGCGACCGTGGTTCGAGTTGACGCCAGAAAGTCCGCGACGTCCCCCAGAGCCATCAGGGCGGCGTCGGGTGCCTCCTCGGGGATCGGGACCTCGAGCCTGCGAGCCTTCCAGTCGTAGAGGGCGCCCTCGACCCGGGCACGAACCTCCGCCGCCTCGTCGCTGGAGATCTCCAGCGGCTCGATCCGCAGCTTCCCTGCCTTCATCTCGGCCACCGATGCTCCCGCTCGGTAGAGCCGTAGTCGAGCCAGACCGAGGGCGAGCAGGTTCTCGACCGGCTGCGGTGGCGGACCGAAGCGATCCTCGATCTCCGAGCGCAGCGCCCTGATCTCACCCGGCTCACGCGCTCCAGCAATCCTTCGGTGGAGATCGATCTTGGCGGCCTCGAAGGGAACGTAGTTGGCGGGCACATATGCGTCCGCCTCGATCTCCATCCGGATCGGCGGTCGGGACTCGCCCTCCACTGCCTCGTCGCCGGTCTCGAGACTCGCCTTCATCTCCTCGGTGGCCTCCTCGATCATCTGGCAGTAGAGCTCGAAGCCGACCGCCGCCACGTGTCCCGACTGCTCGGTTCCGAGTAGATTCCCCGCGCCGCGGATCTCGAGATCCCTCATCGCAACCCTGAAGCCCGAGCCGAGCTCGGTGTTGTCTGCGAGGGTCGCCAACCTCGCCGCCGCATCTGCGGTCAGGGCCTCGGTGCTCGGATAGAGCATGTAGGCGAAGGCTCGTTCCCTGCTTCGTCCCACGCGTCCCCTGATCTGGTAGGCCTGCGAGAGACCGAGTCGATCTGCCCGGTCGACGATCAGGGTGTTCGCGTTGGGGATATCGAGGCCCGACTCGATGATCGTCGTCGTCACCAGGCAGTCGGCCTCTCCCTTGACGAAGGCGAGCATCGCCTTCTCCAGCTCCGAGTCGGCCATCTGGCCATGTGCCTCGACGAACTTCGCCTGCGGACAGAGCATTCGAAGTCGCTCTGCCGTCTCGTGCAGGCTGTCGATCCGGTTGTGGAGGAAGAAGGCCTGACCGCCACGCTCTACCTCGCGCTCTAGCGCCCTCCTGACCAGATCCTCGTCGTCGGGACCGACATAGGTCCTGACGGGCCTTCGGCCCTCGGGAGGTGTCTCGATCACCGAGATATCCCGCATTCCCGCAAGGGACATCTGCAGTGTGCGGGGGATCGGGGTTGCAGACATCGACAGCACGTCGACTCGGAGCTTCATCCGCTGGAGGAGCTCCTTCTGCTTGACACCGAACCGCTGCTCCTCGTCGACGATCACCAGGCCGAGGTCCTTAGCCCTGACGTCCTTCGACAGCAGGCGATGCGTGCCGATCAGGATGTCGACCTTGCCGTCAGAGAAGTCGGCGATCACCTCACGCGTCTCGGCAGCAGAGCGCAGGCGCGAGACCGCCCCGACCCTGAACGGATGGTCGAGCAGACGCTCCGAGAACGTCGCATAGTGTTGCTGGGCCAGGATCGTGGTCGGCACCAGCATCAGCACCTGCTTGCCGTCGGCAGCCGCCTTGAACGCCGCTCTGAGGGCGACCTCGGTCTTTCCGTAACCGACATCGCCGCAGATCAGACGGTCCATCGGCCTCGCGGTCTCCAAGTCTGCCTTGACCGCGTCGATCGCCTCGAGTTGATCGGCCGTCTCACGGAACGGAAATGCCCGCTCGAAGGCGAGCTGCCACTCACCGTCGGGCGGGAAAGCGTGCCCTGGGCGAGCCCGGCGCTCGGCGTATAGGTTGAGGAGCTCTCCGGCCATCTGCTGGGCAGCGTGTCGAGCCTTGGACTTGAGGGTCTGCCATCGCTTGCCGCCGAGTGCGCTGAGTTTCGGCTCGGCGCCTTCGGCGCCGACATACCGGCTGATCCTCACCAACTGATCGGTCGGCGAGAAGACGCGATCCTCTCCCTCGTATTCGAGTTCTAGGTAGTCGCGGGTCACTCCAGCGACGGTCTTCGTCTCGAACCCGGCGAACCTGGCGATGCCGTGGTCCGCGTGGACCACGAAGTCTCCGACGCGAAGCTCGATCGCGTTGGCGAGCTTTGCTGCTCCGCTGCCCTGCCCCTCTGCGTCGGTAGAACGACGAGCAACCAAGCTCGACCACGGAGCCACACAGAGCTTCAGATCCGGGCTGATGAACCCCTCGGCCAGGGAAGCCACCGCGAACGTCACCTCTCCTGACGCAGGCGGATCGCTGTCGCCGAGGAGAGGCGGGTCGAGTCTCGCGAAGGCGTATCTGGTCCGCTCGGCCGCTCCCTTGCCGGGAAAGGTGACTACCACGCGGTAGCCGGAGCGAGCCAGCTTCTCGAGTTCCGCCTCGGCCTCCGCCGGGGAGCGCGAAGCGAAGTCGGCGCGTTGGGCCCTCACCGCCCAGTCGGGGTCCTCGCCGGGAGGGCCGAGGGTCAGAGACGCCCGGCTGGACACTTCGTCCTTGATCTCCACGTACAGCCCGGCAGCGCCTTCCTTACCGAGAGCAGCCTCGACATCCTCCGAGAGATCCCGGAGGGAACGCCAGATCTCCTCCTCCGACACCACGACCAGACGCGCGGACCGTGGGACCAGATCGAGTGGTGAGACGAAGCGGTCGAGCGGGATGATCTCGCCCAGGTCGGCCGGCGCCGCTGGATTTTCTCCCTCTCCCGGCAGATGGACCGCCCGGTGTTCGCTCACCAACTCGGAGGCAGGCGCCAGCTCGATCGAATCGGTCTCCCCGAGGGAACGCTGGGTGAAGGTGGAAAACCAGCGGATTTCCTCCACCTCGTCACCGAACAACTCGATCCGGACCGCACGGGAATCGGTTGCTCCGAACACGTCGCAGATGCCGCCGCGAATCGCGAACTCTCCTCGCTCGGTGACCTGATCGACTCTCTCGTAGCCGGCGTCGGTCAATTCGACGGAGAGCAGCTCGAGATCGGCCTCCGACCCCACCGATACCCCGACCGGTTCAGGCCGGAGGGCCGCCTCGGGTACCGACTCGGCCAGAGCTACCGCACTCGCGACCACGATCGGCGCCAAACCGGGCTCCCATCCCTCGTCCCTAGTCATGGACGAGAGCGCCGAGACGCGCAGACCGGCGAGGTGGGGTGGCGGCGCGAGGTGGGACCTGAAACCGACTCCTCGCGAGGGGTAGAGATGGATCCTGGAGGCGTCGAGGAAGGAGGCGAGCGATTCAGCGGTCTGCCGGGCTGAGCGGTCGTCGGCGGTCACGACCAAGGTCGGATCGACCGCGCTGGCCGCCTCGGAAAGGGCCGCGATCAGGAAAGGTCGAGCCGGAGAAGAGACCGCGACCTCGACCGGTACACCGTCGTCACCCCCCTCGCGCAGCTCACGTGCGATCGCCGAGATTCTCACCTCGTCGAACGCGACCTCCAGGAGAGGCCGTAGGGATCCGCTGGGACTCTCGGCCTCCAGGGCATCGGGGGCATTGCTCGGGGAACCACTCATCCCCACGAGGCTAGTCGGAAGGGCTGTGAGGCAGCCCCGGGCCGGTCCTCTGCCACTCGACCTGACCTGCCCCCTCGCTTGCCGAACGCTCCTCGACCCCGTCCCACTCATGGAGCATGCGCTTCAGGCGAGCCACCGCCTCCGGCGGATGGGAGGCAACCTCGGTGGCCAACTCCACGGTTGCGTCTTCGGTTCGAGCCGCCGGAGCGACCCTGTGCACCAGTCCGAGCCTGAGCGCCTCCTCCGCCCCCACGTTGCGGGAGGTCAGCAGCAGATACTTGGCGGTCGAGAGTCCACAGAGCGTGACCAGACGTGCTGGACCGACCGGTACGCCCAACTCGGCGCCGGGGAACTTCATCCTCAGATTCCCGCCGGCGACCCTGAGGTCACAGGCGATTGCGATCTCCGCTCCGCCTCCGACGACGGATCCGTGACAGGCGGCCAGCGTCGGTTTGGGGAAGGAGACGACCGTGTCGTAGACGTCTGCGAACAACTGCATGCGCCGGATGCTCTCCGCCTCGTCGAGATCCTCCCTCACGTCGGCTCCGGCAGAGAGACCGAGGTGATCGTTGGACGAGATCACCAGAGCCCTGGCCTCCGGGTCGGCTGCCACCGTGCCGAGATACTCGAGTATCGCCTCCAGCATCTCGCTGTTCAACGCGTTGCGGGCCTCGTCTCGTTCCAGCCGGATGATCCGTACCCCGCCTTCGGCTTGTGAGAGGCTGACCAGATCGGTGTTTGCTGACATCCCCTACTCCTCCTCTTCTTCCATCAGTTCGCCTATGAGCTGCTCCGTGGCCGCCGCGGCATCCTCGACCAGTACTCGGACCTGCGCGGCTGGCTCCCTGAACTTCCCGAGGACATAGGCCGAAACGACCTCCGGGTCGCTGCTCTCGGGCCTTCCCACCCCCACCCTGACCCGCCTGAAGTCGGGCGAGCCGAGTCCCTGGGACAGGCTCTTCAGTCCGTTGTGGCCGGCCAACCCTCCGCCCATCCGGGTTCTCACATCTCCGAACGGAAGGTCGATCTCATCGTGACAGACGATCACCCGGTCGAGGGGAACCTTGAGCGATCCTCGGGCGGGCCCGACGCTGTCGCCGGCGCGGTTCATGAAGGTCTCTGGACAGAGCAAGGCGACCCGTGGACCTCCCGGGCCGATCGGTCCCTCGGTGAGGTGGCCCGAAAAGCGCGACTTCGCTCTGGGCATCTCCCACCTGCGCGACAACTCCTCGATGACATCGAAGCCGATGTTGTGCCGGGTCCCAACGTACTCCGCTCCGGGGTTACCGAGACCGACCACCAGACAATCGACTCGTCCTCTGCCCGACTTCGAGTCGCGGCGAGTCCGGCCGAACAGAGCCAGGTCCTAGCCTTCCTCGTCGCCGGAGCCGGAATCCCCTGATTCCCCGTCCCCGGATTCCTCGCCGCCCTCGCCACCGGCGGCTTCCTCACCCTCTGCGGCTTCGCCCTCCTCGCCGATGAGCTCGGTCTCTTCCTCGGCCAACGGCTCGGGCTCCTCTTCGACCCGGGGAGGACTCAGGGTGGCGACGGTGACCTCTCCAGGCTCGTCGGCGACGATCGTGACTCCTTCCGGAGCGACGACCGCTTCGAGGGTGACGTTGTCGTTGATTTCCATCCCCGACACATCTACTACCAGGACCTCAGGGATCTCAGTCGGGAGTGCCTCGACCGTGACCTCTCGCAGGACGTGCTCGAGCACTCCACCCTCGCGGACACCCGGGGCCTGCTCGGTTCCCTCGAGCTCCAGAGAGACCTCGGCCTCGATCTTCTCGTCGAGGTTCACCTCGAGAAAGTCCATGTGGATCACATCGCCCTTGACCGGGTGATACTGCTGCTCCTTGACTACGACGGGTACGGCTTCCTGGCCTTCGATCTCGAGATCGAACAAGGCATGTCCCTCGCTCAAGACGACGCGCAACTCGCGATCCACCACCGAGAAGAGCTTCGCATCGCCGCCGTGGCCGTAGACGACTCCGGGAACCATCCCCTCCTTGCGGAGGCGCCGGGTGCCACGCGTCCCTTGAGCGGTGCGTGGGTTTGCCTTGAGTGTGGTCCTGGTTTGAGCCATAAGTTGTTAAGTGGTGGGTTCGAACTGCGGCCGAAGGCCTCGGGTCGGCAGAATAGGAGATGCAGACCGTAAATGAGCCGAGGCGAAGAAAAAACAGGAAATCGACCAGAGGACGACTCCGCAGAGGAGGTCGCCTCGGGCGTCGCTCGGCCCGACCCGGATTCACCGCTCGAGTCCGATCGTAGCCCCGATGAGGCTGGAGAGATACCTGCCGGTCGTATAGGGCGCACCGCCAAAGTGAGCGCCACGGTCGGCGCTCAGGGGGCTCGCTATGCCGGCACGAAGGCGGTGAACCTGGCCCGCTCCTCTGAGAAGGCTCAGGAGAAACTCGAGACGCGACATCTCGAGGCTGCGATGAAGATGGTCTCGGTCCTGGGCGAGATGAAGGGTGCCGCGATGAAGATGGGACAACTCGCATCATTCATCGACGCCGACTTCCTCCCCCCGGAGTTCCGCGAGACCTACCAGGAGCAGCTTTCGAAGCTCCGCTCGAAGGCCCCCGCGATGCCCTGGGACAAGGTCAAGGTCGTACTGGAGGAGGAGTACGACGACCGGGATCCCGAGAAGGTCTTCGAGCACATCGAGCATGAGGCATTCGCCGCCGCCTCGATCGGACAAGTCCACCGTGCCCGCCTGCACGACGGCACCGAGGTCGCGGTGAAGATCCAGTACCCGGGCGTCGCCGACGCGCTGGAATCGGACATGGCGAACGCCGGGATGCTGGTCCGCCTGGCAAAAGCGATCGCCCCCGGCCTCGACGCCAAGGAAATCGCCGAAGAACTCAAGGAGCGCACGCTCGAGGAACTCGACTACGAGTTCGAGGCTCAGAACCAGCGGGCGTTCGCACGGGCCTACGAAGACCACCCCTTCATCCTCGTGCCGAAGGTCCACACCTCACTGTCTCGGCGAAGGGTCCTGGTCACCGATTTCGTCGAGGGGCATGGTTTCGACACGATCAAGGAACTCCCTCAGGAGGAGAGGAACATCTTCGGCGAGATCATCTTCCGCTTCTCATTCGGATCGATCTACCACCTGCAGCACTTCAACGCCGACACGCACCCTGGGAACTACCTGCTGATGCCGGACGGCAGAGTCGCCTTCCTCGACTTCGGGATGACCAAGAAGGTCACTGCGGGCCAGATCCAGATGGAGCAGGCAGTGGTGGATGCGGCATTCAGGGACGATCCCGATGGTCTGCTTACAGCCCTGACCGATCTGGGCTTCATCAAGAACCCCGGCGACATCGATGCCAGACGCCTGCTCGAGCACGCCAAGCACGTGGGCGGCTGGTACATGGAGGACGCAGAGATAGAGATCTCTCCCGAGCGAGTGATGAAGATGATCGAAGTCACCTCCGACCCGCGCAACGAGTACTTCGGGATGCTCCGCAAGGAGACCCTCCCGGCCGACGAGTTGCTGGGCAGGCGCATGGAGAGCGGTCTGATGGCCGTTCTGGCCCAGCTCGGCGCGAAGGCGAACTGGCACAGGATCTCCAGGGAGTGGATCTACGGCGACGAACCCACGACGGTCCTCGGTCGAGCCGAATGGGACTACTTCGAGGACAAGGGCGTGCAGCGGGTTCCGGGGATCGCCTCGCCCGGGAACTAAGTCAGGCCTTCTTCGCCGAGCCGGACTTGCCTGAGTTCTTCCCAGAAGCCTTTCCCGACGTCTTGCCGGAAGACTTCCCCGACGAGTTACCGGAAGCCTTCCCTCGATCCGATTTCGACTTGGACTCTGCAGCGGCCTCCTTCCGCGGCGGGAAGAGACGGGGATCGTTACTGCAGATTCCCGCAACGCCCATCTCGATCAGCTCCTGCATCCGGTCGGGATCGTCGACCGTCCATGCGATTACCTCGATGCCGTACTCGCTCAACGAGTCGATCAGCCTTGGCGTGATCACCGGGTCGTAGACCCAGACCGAATCGACATTCATCTCCACCGCCCGATCCGGGACTATCCGATGCGAACCTCGCCGCAGCGCGGCAAGCCCGGCGGAGACGGCGGCGCCGGCCCAGGGGAGAGTGGTCCAGTCCTTGGTCGACTTTGGGTAGGTCCAGCCGAGACGCAGGTCCGGTTCCAGCGAACGCAACTTGACGAGGCTGTCCATCTCCATGCTCGAGACCGAGCAGCGCTCGATCAGACCGTGTCCCGCTATCGCGCCCGCGAACTCGGCCTCCCTCCCGGCCTTCTTCAGATCGAAGTTGATCGAGACCTGATCGAGCGGAGGCTCGAGGAAGGCGTCGAGCGCGTCGAGCAGGTCGAGCGGACGGCGCTGCATCGCATCCTCGGGGTCGTGTGCCACCACCAACTTGCCCTCCCTGAGGCGCAACACGTCGAGCTCGATCATGTCGACCCCTAGCTCTACAGCCGCATCGAAACTCTCGAGCGTGTTTCCGGCCTCGATCGCATCGGCGCCCTTGTGCCCAATCCTCAGCCACTCCTCTACGGCCATGGCGTGAAGTTAAAGCAGGACGGCAGGTTTGCGCGGGCGGGGAGGGTCGCCTCTGGAGCACGACGGACGGGATCAGGCAGCACCGAGCCCGTCAGGTGTGCAGACTCTCCTGCGATGAGAACTCCCCGCCTGCTCACAACATCTATCGCCCTGGCTGCCGTCTCGGCGGGACTGCTCACGGCCTGCGGTCAGACCGAAGACGAGCGTGCCCGCCGGGCCGCCGAGGACTACGCGGATAGGGTCATCGAGCGGGACTTCCCGGCCGCCTGCGAACTCTTCGGACCTTCCTATCGGCAGCGCCTGGGCGGACTCGATGGCTGCGTCGCGTCGCAGAGGGTCCAGTGGGCCCAGCCGGTCGAAGAGATCCAGGTGGTCAAGGTCCTCGCCAAGAAGCGGCGGGGGCTGGCCAAGTTGGAGATCTCCCGCCAGGGCTTCGGGCCGAGCCCGCTGACCCTGGTGCTCAAACGGCCCGAGAAGCTCTGGCTGATAGTCGGCCAGCGCTAGAAGAGCTGGTTCTCGCCCGCGAAGATCTCCGAAACCGAATCGTCGGTGAAGATCCGCCTGATCGAGTCGGCGAGGGTCTGAGCGGCGGTGAGGACCGTGATGTTGTCGGGGGCACCGGGGCGCAGCGGGACGGTGTCGGTGACCACTATCTGCTCGATCTTGCTGTTCTCATAGGGCAAGCGCTCGTAGGCCGCTCCGGAGAACACCCCATGGGTCGCGCAGGCGATGACCCTGGCGGCTCCCTCGTCGAGGACGGTCTGGGCTGCGGCACAAAGCGTGCCCGCCGTGTCGATCATGTCGTCGACCAGCACCGCGGTCTTGCCGCGAACGTCTCCGACCACATACCCGATCTCGGCGACCTGCTGGGCCGGGCGCTCCTTCTCCATCACCGCCCAGGTACAGCCGACCTTACGGGCGAAGTTCCGTGCGGTCTTTACCCGACCGGCATCAGGCGAGACGATCACCGGCGGCTCCTCGAAAGCCTGATCGATCAGCCACTGCTCGAGCATGGGCATGGCAGTCATGTGATCCAGTGGGACGTGGAAGAAGCCCTGAACCTGACCGGCGTGGAGATCCATCGTGAGAACTCGATCGGCACCGACTCCCTCGAGACACTTCGCGACCACCCGGGCGGTGATCGGCTCACGTGGCTTGGACTTCTTGTCCTGGCGAGCGTACCCGTACCAGGGCATCACGGCGATGATCCGGTGAGCCGATGCCCCCTGGGCAGCATCGATCATCGCCAGCAACTCGACGAGCGAATCGTTAGGGGTCATCCCCTCGGCTTCGTTCGCGGCCGTCGACTGGACCAGGAACACGTCGGCTCCGCGGATCGACTCCTCGTAGCGGCAGTAGACCTCGCCATCGGAGAAGGTCTTGAGAGTTACCTCGCCGAGTTCGACATCGAGCTTGCCGGAGATCTTGGCGGCGAGATCCATCGAAGCACGACCACCGAAGACCATCAGCCGCTTGGTGTAGTCCTGAGGTATCGCTGATCCGCTGCGCGGCTCTTCCTCGATCTTGCTCACTTCTGATTCCCCTCCTCGCGATCGGTCGCCTCGCGCCTCCGATCGCTGTAGCCCTCGACATTGTGCTGCTCCGGTCTCCCGATCCCGAGCGCGCCTGACGGCACATCCTCGGTAATCACCGAACCGGCGCCAGTGTATGCCTCATCGCCGACCTCTACCGGTGCAACGAGCGTCGTATCCACCCCGGTCCGCACTTTGCGGCCGATCTTGGTTCGGTGTTTCTCCTTACCGTCGTAGTTGGCGGTAATCGTCGATGCGCCCAGATTGGACTCCTCGCCGACATCGGCGTCTCCTACATAGGAGAGGTGCGGCACCTTCGCCCCCTTTCCTATCCGTGAGTTCTTGATCTCGACGAAACTGCCGGCCTTCGATCCGTCTGCCAACTCGGTGCCGGGTCGGACATGGGCGAACGGACCGACCACTACCCCCTCGCCGATGGTGCAGGAATCGAGATGGGAGTTGCGTACCTCTGAACGTTTGCCGACCTTCGAATCGATCAGCGTGCTGTGTGGCCCGATCAGGGCTCCGGCCTCGATTCGACTCGAGCCCTTGATAGAACAACCCGGCTCCAGACGCACGTCCTCTGCGATCTCCACGTCGGCATCGATCCAGGTTGAAGCCGGGTCGACCACGGTAACCCCGGCGCGCATGTGCCCCTCCAGCAGTGACCTTCGGGCCTCATCCTCTACCGCCGCCAACTCGACCTTGTCGTTCACCCCGACCGCCACCGCATCGGTCACACATGCCGCGATCGTCTTGCCTGCATCGCGCAGCGCCGGCAGGACATCGGGCAGGTAGTACTCGCTCTGTGCGTTGTCGTTGGAAATCCGATCAAGAGCCGCGGCCAGTGCGTCTGCCGCGAACAGGTAGGTGCCGGCGTTGACCTCGGTGATCGCAAGCTCCTCCGGACTCGCGTCGCCTGGCTCTTTGGCTTCGACGATCTTCTCGACTGAGCCATCGGCGGACCGGATCACCCTTCCGTAGGCGCCCGGGTCCTCGAGCTCGGCAGTCAGCAGCACGGCCTCGGCACCACTCGCGCTCGACTCGGTGCGCAACATCTCGATCTCCTCAGCCGACACCAGCGGTTGATCGCCAGAGAGGACCAGCACCGAATCGCTGCCGGCTATGACCGGCAGAGCTGCCTTCAGGGCGCCTCCGGTGCCATCGGCTGTCGGTTGGATCACCGTCTCCACTCCAGCGGGGAGGACACTGGAGAGGTCCCGGTCTGGCGAGACGATCACGCAGATGCGAT
>JAUMFR010000126.1:0-9533 GCA_032119755.1 Solirubrobacterales bacterium
GAAGTAATCGACTCAGTCGAGCGCGTTTCGCAGGTCGAAAACACGGATTCCCTCAGGGCCCGTTTCAGAGCAGTCGAAGAAGCGCTTGTTCGTGCACTCGTAGCCGGGACCGTCGCTCTCGTAGGAGCGTTCGACCGAGAACTGGCAATGGGGAAGCGGAGGACCCTGCATCTTGATTCCACCGAAGCCCTTGCCGGCCTCAGCCTGTTCGAACAACTCGAGGTCGATTTCGGCTCCGAAGACCCGCTGCAGACATCCCATGTAAGAGCTCCCGCTGGCCTCGTCGGCGTAGGAGTAGAGATAGCGGCAGCCCATCGCGATACAACCTGACGGGTCGACCAGCTTGTCGCAGAACGAGTTGCACTCGCGGCACTCCCCTGCTCCTTGCTTGCGCTTGAGAGGTCTCTGTGTGGCCATCGCGATAAGTCTACGGGGCGGGACGAGCCTCTCGCCTGACTTTTCAGGCCGCCTTGACCACTGCCGGACCAAGCAGCGCCTCCAGCTCCACGTGGAGTGCCTCGGAGTCTTTGACCCGGTACCGGTCGCCGAAGCGGAGGCGCTTCGGGCCCTCCTTGGTGATCATCTCGAGTACCACCTCGGAGCCCCCTGGAAAGCTCTCGAACAGGTTCTTCAGCTCGGGGACCACTTGCCGGTCGAGTCCGGCTGCGTCGACTCGCACGATCACCGGTTCGTTGCCCGCGGCCCGCTTCGCCCGTGCTATCTCCTCGTCCGTAGGATCGAAGGCTCTCACCTCCTGGGCTATCAACTTCGTCTGTCCACCCTCTTGGTGATCGAGCCTGCCTGTTATCAGTACGACGCTGTCACGCTCGAGCACCGCCTCTGCCCCTTCCATCACGCGACCCATGACGAGCGCCTCCACCTGCCCTTCGACGTCATCGAGCGTCGCGAACATCATCAGTGCCCCTCGCCGCGTCCGTATCTTCTTCGCCTCGGATACGAGACCACCCACGGTCACGGTGGACTGGTCGGGGCGTGACCGCAGATCAGCCAATCCGCACTCGACTCGTGAGCGGAGCGCGTCACGGACTTCGTCCAGAGGATGCGCCGACAGGTAGGTTCCGAGGGTCTCCTTCTCGAGGGTCAACAACTCCCTTTGCGCGAACTCCTCGACGGGCACGGGCGGCTCGCTGGACCGGTTCGTGCTCTCTCCCTCTCCGCCACCGTCGTCCAGATCGAAGATGGATCCCTGACCGCTCCGGGAATCCTCCTGTGCCTTCTGCCCACTGGCGACGGCGGTGGGCAACACCTCCAACATCCCCTTCCTGCTCGCGCCGGTCGAATCGAGCGCACCGCACTTGATCAGACTCTCGACCGCGCGCTTGTTGACCTGCCGGGAATCGACCCTCTCGCAGAAGTTCCAGATGGAAGTGAAAGGACCATCCGCACCTCGGGCTTCGACCACGGCTTCGACCGCCGAATGACCGACGTTCTTGACTGCGTTGAGACCGAATCGAATCCTGCTGCCCGCCACGACGAACCCGTGGTCGGACTCGTTCACGTCGGGTGGCAGGACCTCGATGCCCATCTCGCCGCAACGGTTGACGAAGAAGGGAACCTTGTCCTTCGTGGACATGACGGATGAGATCAGCGCGGCCATGTACTCGGCTGAGTAGTTGGCCTTCAGCCAAGCGGTCCGGTATGAGATCAGCGCATAGCAGGCAGCGTGGCTGAGGTTGAACGAGTAGTCGGCCGCAGCCTCCATGAGTTTCCAGAGCCGGCTTTGAACCGGCTTCGCGGTGCCGCGCTCTGCGAGGCCGGCGAAGAACTTGTCCTTCATCGTCGCCATCAGCTCGCGGTTCTTCTTGCCTACCGCCTTCCGCAGGTCGTCGGCCTCGGCAGGAGAGAAGCCGGCCATCTGCTTGGCGATCTCCATCAACTGTTCCTGATAGATGATGCACCCGTAAGTGCTCTCGGTTATCGGGCGCAGCCGCTCATCGTCATGTTGGACCGAGGACGGGTCGCGCTTTCCCTTTGCATAGTCATCGATGAAGCCCATCGCCCCTGGGCGATAGAGAGCCACCAGAGCCACCAGATCGCGGAACTCGGTCGGCTTGACCGTTCGCAGGGCATCGCGCATTCCATCGGACTCGAACTGGAAGACACCGACCGACTGACCTCGCGTCAACATCTCGAAGGTCTTGGGATCGTCCAGAGGGATCTCCTTGATGTCGATCTCCTCGCCGGTCGACCGTTCGACGAATTCGACCGTGTCCTCGATCACATCGAGGTTCCTGAGACCGAGGAAGTCCATCTTCAAGAGGCCGATCTCCTCGATCGGACCCATTGCGTACTGGGTAACCGTCTTGTAGGCGCGTTCACCATCCTCCGTTGCGATCGTCTTGTCTTCGGCCAGCTGGAGGGGGACGATCTCCTGAAGTGGTCGGTCGGCGATCACTACCGCCGCAGCGTGGATCGAGTTGTTCCTAACGATCCCTTCGAGCCCCTTGGCCACGTCGACGATCTGTTTCGCCTCCTGGTCGGAGTCGTACACCTTTCGCAGGTCTGAGCCTTCCTCGAGGCATTGCTCGAAGCTCGGGTTGCGTCCCTGCACCGGCTCGGGTATGAGCTTCGCGAGGCGGTCGCCGGTGCCGTAGTCGAACCCGAGTACCCGGGCGGCATCGCGCGTGGCGGCCCGGGGAGCCATCTTGCCGAAGGTGATGATCTGCGCTACGCACTCCTTGCCGTACCTCTCCTGTACGTAACGGATCACCTGCTCCCGCCCGCGAACCGAGAAGTCGATGTCGATGTCCGGCATCGACTTTCGGCCGGGGTTTAGGAATCTCTCGAAGAGCAATCCGTTCTCGATCGGGTCGAGATCGGTGATCTCGAGGACGTAGGAGACGATCGAACCCGCCGCCGAGCCGCGGCCTGGCCCGACAGCGATGCCGTTGCCCTTTGCGTGGGCGACGAAATCCCAGACGATCAGGAAGTAGCTCTCGAAGCCCATCTCGGCGATCACCGCGAGCTCCATCTCGAGCCTCTCCACCGCCTCGGCCGGAGGTGGGTCTCCATACCTGTGGCGCAGGCCTTCCTCGGCGATCCTCCGCAACATCTCCCCGGGTTCCTCGCCGTTCTCGGTCGGATAGCGGGGGAGCAGGAGTCCCCCGAGATCCATGTCCACTTGACATCTCTCGGCTATCTCGATCGTGGAATCGAGTGCCTCCGGCATGTCCGCGAACGCCTCCGCCATCTCTTCCTGGCTCTTGAGGAAGAACTCGTTGGTGTCGAAGCTGAGACTCGGTGCGTCGAGGGTCGACTTCGTCTGGACGCAGAGGAGCGCTGCATGGTGGTCGAAATCCTCCCGGTGGAGATAGTGGACGTCCGCCGTGGCAACCAGTGGTCGGCCGCGCTCCCGCGCGATCCTCACGATCTGCTCGTTGGCCTTCTCCTGGTCCGGGATGCCGTTGCGCTGCACCTCGAAATAAACCTGATCGTCCCCGAAGACCGACATGAGCTCATCCAGATGTACCCGCGCGTCGTCGGGACGGTCCTCTACCAGCCGCCGACAGAAGCGCGATTGCAGGCAACCCGTCAGAGCGACCACGCCCTCGGAATGCCGGTCGAGGAGATCCATGTCAACGTTGGCCTTCCCACTGCCGAAACCCTCGAGGTAAGACGACGAGGTGAGTTGGACCAGATTCTGGAAGCCGACATCGCTGGTGGCCAGGAGCGTCAGGTGGTTGCGCTCGTACTTCCCTCCGGCCCGGGCCGCCGACCGATCGTCGACGAAGTATGCCTCCAGACCGAGGATGGGTTTGATCCCTGCGTCCCTACATGCCTTGTAGTGATCCACCGCTCCACTCATCACACCGTGGTCGGTGAGTCCCAGCGCTGGCATCCCGAGATCGGCGGCTCTCTTGGCCATCCGGTCGATATTGCATGCGCCATCGAGCAGCGAGTACTCGCTGTGGACGTGGAGGTGAACTGAACCCGGTGCAGGCACGCAACGATCTTGCCAAGCGAGGCAGACGCCCAGCCTCTGGGCCTCTCCCACTTTCCGCAACCTGCGGGAAAGCGGACGACTGGCTGAGCCGGTCGGCGGTCCGGGCGCTTCCGCTCAGGCGCAGACCCAGGCGCTGGAACCCGAGTCGCGCCAGATCATCGCGGCAATTCGATCCTGCTCTGCCTTCGAGGCTTGGTGCGGCAACCCCTTGCCGCCATATGCCCGCCAGGTAGACGGCAAGATCTGGTACGCCCCTCCGGCACCGCTCGACGGATTCAGCGCTCGATAATCCCCTCCCGATTCGCACATCACGATGTAGGTCGGGATGGCATAGGGCCCACCTCCATAGAGGGGTGTCCCGTTTATCTCAGCCCGGATGCGCGTGACCTCGTCCAGAGCCGCGTCGAGACGACCACTTCCCCTCTGCTGGGCTGTCAGGAGCTCCTCGACGGCGATCTTCGCCCGCTTCCTTGCGGCGACGAAAGCCTCCTGCTCTGACTCGAGTGAGGCGATCTCCCGGTCGAGTTCGGTTTTCGTCTCGAGGATCTCCTTGTGCCGCTCGGCGATCTCGAGTCGGAGCCGCTCGACACGATCCGCTGCGGACTGATCGGCATCGTGGACCGTTCGAAGGTACTCGGCCGTCGTCTGGAGTTCCTCGAAGCTGTCGGCACCCAGGAGGAATCCGATGTAGTCGGGGCGGGGATTGCGGTAGATCGCGATCAGCCGATCGGAGAGGATCCGGACAGCTCGCCTCTCACGGACTTCGGCCTGCTTGAGGTCCCTGTTCGCCTGACCGAGACGCAGCACCAGTGATCGCTTCTCCCGCTGCGACCGTTGCAGTCGGGCCAACGTCTTCATCTCGTCGATGCCCGCTGCGCGTGCGGCAGCCTGAACCTCAGAGATCTGTCCAGACCTCGTCTGCTGCTGTTGCTCGATCTGGTCGGCGCGTCTCGAAGCTTCCTCGAGGCGCTGCCGATCCTTCTTGCTCGCAGCACCAGCGGCTGCCACGCTGGAGAGCAGCAGGATGATCCCGAGCAGCAGGGGCAGGATGGGGCGCAGGCCCTCTGATCGATTGCTGTTTCCGTTGATCGCCATTGGTCGGGTCGCGACGGCTCCGCGAGCCGCTGCCCTATGAAAAGTTAGCGGATGCTCACGAATGTGCCGGAGCGTCGCTTGCGACGCGCCCCAGGGCGCGCTGCCCGGAGATCCTCGATCAAAGCCTGGTTACCCCCGCGCCCGCGCAGACCCCAGAGAATCGCGACAAGCGCTGCCACTATGGTGGCTACACCAATCAAGCGGAGTTCATCGCGATAACGCCGCGAAACGACTGCTACGACGAGCCGCCCGATTGCCTCGTAGAGCACTGACATCCTCACTCCTCGCCTTTGCCGCCGCGCACCCGATGGGCGAGGCGAGTCTGCAGTGTGAACAGCTCGATGAATCCAGGGCTTGCCTGCTGAGAGAAGCTCCCGCCCGACTCCCCGAAGCCCGCCAGGCCGGCGTCGTAGAGCGCGTAGGGCGAGTTGCGCTTGATCGGGGTCACCTGACCCTTGTAGAGCCGCATGGTTACGCGTCCCTCCACCCATTGGTTGACGGAATCCATGTAGGCGTCCAGATCGCCTCTCAGTGGTTCGTACCAGAGTCCGGCGTAGCAGAGGTACGCCCATTGACTCTCCAGGCCTGATTTGAAGTTGTTCTGATGGATAGTGCAGACCAGCTTCTCGAGCTCTTGGTGAGCCGTCAATATCACCGCTGCCGCCGGCGCCTCGTAGAGATCTCTCACCTTCAAGCCGACTATCCGGTCCTCGATGTGATCCACGATGCCGACACCATGCTCTCCGGCGATCTCCCCCACCCGCTCGATCAGCTCGACCAGTCCGAGGGCTTCTCCGTTCAAAGAAACGGGGCACCCCGCTTCGAACCCGATCTCCAGTTCCACTGGCTCATCGGGCGCGAGCTCGGGGCGGGTGACCAACTGGAAGACCTCCGGGTCCGGAGCTGAGTCGAGGTCTTCTATCTCGCGACCCTCCGAGGATCTGCCCCAGAGATTGTCGTCGATCGAATACGGCGCGGCCTCTGTTCCTCCCTTCACCGGTATTCCGTGCTCGCGGGCGTAAGCGATCTCCTCCTCGCGCCCCATCTTCCACTGACGCACCGGAGCGAGTACCCGCAGGTCCGAATCCAGGGTGGCGATGGTCCCGTCGAGACGGACCTGGTCGTTCCCCTTGCCAGTACAGCCGTGTGCGATCGTGTCGCAGCCGTGAGCGCGGGCGGTCTCTACCGCCAGTTTCGCGATCAAGGGGCGCCCGAGAGCGGTGAACAACGGATAGCCGCCACCGTAGAGGGCATTGGCCTTAATCGCGGGGAGTACGTAGTCGCGCGCGAACTCCTCGCGGGCGTCGATCAGTACGCTCTCGACAGCTCCCAGATCACGGGCCTTCTCTAGAGCCGCGTCCCAATCCTCCCCGGGCTGCCCCATATCGAGGGTGAGGGTCACCACTTCAGCCTGATACTGGTCCTGGATCCATTTCAGCATCACGCTCGTGTCCAATCCTCCCGAATAGAGGAGGAGGACCTTCGATACCGACGCAGGATCGGCCTCGTAGGACGCGGTTGGCTGCCACTCGCTGGACTCGGATGTGTGCTCGGCGTCGCTCATTCGCCGAAAGTCTCGCATGAGCAGACCGAAGCACGCGGTCAGCTTTTCCCGAAGAGCCCCACGCCGGATCGTGATGTCAGTGACTCAGGGAACCGGGATTCCGCCACCGCCACCGCCACCACCACCACCACCGGATGTGGTCGTGGTCGGGGTAGTCGTGGGCGTCGAGGTGGTCGTGGGCGTCGAGGTGGTCGCAGGAGCGGTGGTCGGCGCGGACTCGGTCACCGTCGTGCTGGGGCCCCCGTTGTCACCGCTGACCAGGTAGAGCCCCACGACGAGACCGACGACTATCGCAATCAAGAGACCGATGATCCATTTGGCGTTGGTACTCACCCTTTGAAGGGTAACGAGGCGACGGACGGCTTCTATGCCAACCGATTCAGGAAACGCTGTCTGAGATCAGCTCCAAGGCGCGATCTACCTCCTGATCGGTCACGATCAGTGGCGGAAGGAGCCGCAGGGTTGCCGGTCCGGTGGCATTGGTGATCAGCCCTTTGCCCAAGAGATCCGTGACCAGATCCGGAGCACCCCCGCCTGAAGCGAGGTCCGCACCGACCATCAAACCCCTCCCGCGCACCTCGCTGAATGCCGGTATTCCCGCCAGCCCGGCGCGGAGACGCTCACCGCGAGCGGACACCGAGCCCATCAGGCCTGAGTCCGACGTCGCCTCCAGCGCTGCCAACGCCGCCCTGCTGGCCATCGGCCCCCCCGCAAAGGTCGAGCCATGGTCGCCAGGTTCGAACACGGATGACCACGACCGACTGGCGATGCAAGCACCCACGGGGAACCCGCCGCCCAGCGCCTTGGCTGTGGTGAGTAGATCCGGCTCGACACCCGAAGGCTGGTAACCCCAGAGGGAGCCCGTGCGCCCCATGCCGCACTGCACCTCGTCGAAGATGAGCGCCGCTCCAGTTCGATCCGCAGCGCTTCGGGCAGCTGAGAGCATCGAGTCCGCGATCGGATGGATACCACCCTCCCCCTGGACCGGTTCGATCAGTATCCCCGCCGTTTGCTCTCCGACCGCATGGTCGAGGGAATCCGCATCATCTCGCGGCACGACGTCGAATCCCTCGAGGTAGGGAGCGAACGAAGGGTCCTGAGACATCTTCGGCGAGGCGGAGACCGCGCCCATCGTGCGGCCATGGAAGCCTCCCTCGAGCACGACTATCCGGGGGCTGGAGACCCCCCGGGTATGGGCAGCCTTCCTGGCGATCTTGATCGCGGCTTCATTGGCCTCGGCCCCCGAGTTACACAGGAAGGTCGCCCCTCCCAGGCTCGACTCGGCGAGCCGGCGCGCCAACTCGACTGCCGGTCCACTGAGGAAGAGATTCGAGGTGTGCATCAGCCTGCCGGCCTGATCCTCGATCGCGGCAACTACATCCGGATGGCAGTGGCCCAACGAACAGACGGCGATTCCGGTCAGGAAGTCGAGGTACTCCCGACCCTCGGAATCGATCAACCGGGTTCCCGAGCCCTCCACGAACTCGACGCCGAACCGGCGGTAGTTGTGCATCGACCAGCGCTCATCGAGCTTCTCGAGTTCTCTCGGGTCCATCTGTCGATTCCCTGGTCAGCGCCTCACACCGCTCAGGCGGTGATCTTGGTCCCGACTCCGCGATCCGTGAACAGCTCGAGCAAGAGACTGTGGGGCACGCGGCCATCGATGATCTGAGCTGCCTCCACTCCTCCTGTGACCGCCTCGACGCAGGCCGACAACTTGGGCTTCATGCCGCCTTCCAGCCCGGGAAGGGCCTTGGATACCTCAGCCGCGGTCGCCTGCCTGACCAGACTGGATGGATCCTCGGGGTCGTCGAGCCAGCCCTCTACGTCGGTCAGGAAGATGGCGCGCTGAGCCCCCATCGCCGCTGCGACCTTGCCAGCCGCCTCATCGGCGTTGATGTTGTGTGGGCGCCCGTCCGAGTCGGTCCCCACCGAGGCGATCACCGGTATGTAGTCCTCGGCGATGTGGTCGATCACGTCGACGTTGACCGAATCGACAACGCCGACCAGTCCCAGTTCCTCACTTCCGGGCGCAGGACTGACCTCGAACAACGCTCCGTCCTCCCCGCCGAGGCCCACAGCGGGCTGGCCGTGCCGCTTGAGTCTGGCGAGGATGTCCGTATTGATCTTGCCCAGGAGAACCATCCGGGCGACGTCGACGGTGTCTTCGTCCGACACCCGGAGCCCGCCGTGGAACTTGACCTCCAAGCCGAGACGCTCCATGTGCTCCGAAATCTCGGGTCCGCCGCCATGGACGATCACCGGATTCATGCCAACGTATTTGAGCAGGACTACATCGGTGGCGAAGGTCTCGCGAAGAGCGTCGTCGCGCATCGCAGCTCCGCCGTACTTGATCACGATGGTATTCCCGCTGAACCGCCGGATGTACGGCAGCGCTTCGAGAAGGGTTTCGATGTTGGTGGTCATCTGTCTAGGTCGTGTACTCCGCGTTGATCTCCACGTAGCGTTTCGTGAGGTCAGAGAAGTATGCGTGGGCCGTACCGGAACCGCGGGAGAGATCCACCGAGATCTCTGCGTCGGGTCGCTCCTCGGCCAGTTCTCTGGCGGAGACGGACTCCGCGCCGATCTGTCCCAGATCCTCGCCTGCCAGCGCTGCGCCAGCCGCCTGGAGGATCCGGCCCCAGTTGGGATCCCGGCCGTGAAGCGCAGACTTGACCAGCGGGGAGTTCGCGATCCCCCTGGCCACGCGCTCGGCCTCGGGTGCATCTGAGGCTCCTCTCACCTCGATCCTGCCGACCCTCGTGGCGCCTTCGCCGTCGGCGACCACCTCCAGCGCGAGGTCCAACAGCGCGGCCTCAAGCAGGCCCGAGGGAAGCGGCCTGCCCGACGATCCATTTGCCTGCACGAGTACCGTGTCATTGGTGCTCATCTGACCGTCCACCGTTATGC
>JAUMFR010000126.1:9543-16555 GCA_032119755.1 Solirubrobacterales bacterium
CGCTCGAACGATCCGGCCACTGCGGCACGCGAGACCGCTTCGAGGTCTTCGACCTCGGCGTCGGTCTGAACGAAGCAGAGCATCGTCGCAAAGCCCGGCTCGATCATTCCTGCACCTTTCGCCTGTGCAGTGAGGGTCACCCCGCTGCACTCGACCGCGATCTGCTTCGGGCCACGATCGGTGGTCATGATCGCCTCTGCGAACCCTCTCGCTCTGTCGGCCGCCATCCCTGCAGCCGCCTCCCCCACAGCGCGCAGCAAAGGTGGCATGTCGAGCTGCACACCGATCACCCCCGTCTCGGCGACCGCAACATTCCGCTCTGAGACACCGACCGCCTCAGCCGCCGCGATCTGGAGGGCGAGGGCGTTCGCGAAGCCCTGCTCGCCGGTTGCCGCATTGGCGTTCCCGGAGTTGACCACCGCGGCCGACAAGGCTCCGGAGTCGCAGCGCTCACGGCAGAGTCGAACCGGCGCTGCGGCGACCGCATTGGAGGTAAGCGAGATAGCCGAGGAAACCGTCGACCCCTCGTCGGTGGCGAGAAGGCCGACATCGTTCCTGCCACCCTTCTTCATGCCGGCCGATGCCACGCCCGCTCTGAAGCCAGGAGCGAAGCGCTCGAAATCGCGCTCCTCGGTGCCCGCAGGCCACTCCACCCATCGCTGCCAGCGGCTCACGAGATTCCCTCCGTCTCACTCAGCCCGAACATCAGGTTGAGATTCTGGACCGCCTGCGAACTCGCCCCCTTCCAGAGGTTGTCGATGGCCCCGAAGACCAGCGTCAAGTCGCCCCCGACGGCAGGCAGAGGACAGATCCTGCAGAGATTCGTGTCTCTTACCTCGATCACCCCGGGTGGCCGGTCGGTGACTTCGACGAATGGCTCCCCCGCGAACCGCTCTCGATACATCTCAAGGAGTTCATCGCCCGCGACCTCCCGGGTTAGCTTCGCGTAGCAGGAGACCATCTCACCTTGATCGAGTGGAAGCAGGTGCGGTACGAAAGTGAGGGGGACATGATCGCCCCCGAGGAGAGTGAGCTGCTCGGAGATCTCGGGGTGATGTCTGTGTCCCTCTACTCCGTAGGGACGCACGTTCTCGTTGACCGAGATGAACCCCAGATCTTCGCTGGTGGCCCTTCCCGCTCCGGAGGCTCCGGACTTCGCGTCCACCACCACTTCCGCGAGCAGACCAGCATCGGCCAAGGGGAGCAACGAGAGGATCGTCGCGGTCGGATAGCACCCGGGGTTTGCGACCAGTTGAGCCTTCGAGATGGCCTCGCGATTGATCTCGGGAAGCCCGTATACGGCACGTTCGATCAACCCTGGAGCATGATGTTCCCCGTACCAGTACTCGTAAGTCGAGAGGTCGGAGATCCTGAAGTCCGCAGAGAGATCACATACCCGAACACCGGAGTCGGTCAGGTGAGCGACCACAGGGGCAGCCGCCGCGTGCGGGTAGGCGACTATCGCCGCATCGATCCCGTCGAGATCGATCGACTCGAACTCTTCCATCGTCAAAGGCACGCGATGCTGCGGGTACAACTGGTCCACCCGCGTACCGACCTCGGATCTGGCTGTGACCCCAGCGAGCTCGAACGAAGGGTGGCGCCAGATCAGCTCGGCTGAGAGCGAACCTGTCAGGCCGGAGGCTCCGGCGATCAGGACCCTTGCGACGGGCTCGTCACCCATTGGCTGTACGGCAGTGTCAGGCACGAGCGCGACCTCCGGACTCTTCGATGGCGCTCAGGATCTCTTGGCGTCTCTCCGCGACCTCGCCGTCGGTCAGGGTCCTGCCCTCAGCTCTGAAGGTGAGCCGGAGGGCGAGGCTCTTCCTGTCCGCTCCGAGTTCTTCGGAGCGGTAGATGTCGAACAGGTCCACCGAATCGACGAGATCGCCACCCGCATCGCGAAGCGTCGCGATCACATCGCCTGCGGAGACATCCTCGGCAATGACGATCGAGAGATCCTCGTAGACCGGGGGCTCGAGCGAGTAGTCCGAGAAGATCTCCTCACCAAGATCCGTCTCGCCCAGGAGAGCGCCGCAAGAAAGCTCGAAGGCCACGGTGTTGGCTGGCAGGCCGTAGGTGTCAGCGACCCTCGGATCCAGCTCACCGAGCCAGCCTGCCTCGCCTGAGCGCGTGAGGATCCTCGCGGTCCGGCCGGGCCTGAGGAAGCCTATCTCGAAGATGGAGAACTCCAGCGGACACCCGAGGGAGCGACCAACCGACTCGACTATCGCCTTGGTCGAGTAGAAGTCCGGCGCAGCCGGCGCATCTCGCCATGACCGGCCATCTCCTCCGGTGACGACTCCTCCCAGATGATGAGGCTCGACCACCGGTGGCTCACGGTTGCCAGCGAACCGCCCGGAAACAACCCCGTCGCCGATCTCTATGTTCGCCGGCCCAGGGAGATAGACACGGCCGGATTCGAAGAGGAAAACCCTCTCCGATCCGTGAGCGAGATTCGAGGCGGCCGCCCGCAAGAGTCCGTGCGCGAGAGTCGTGCGCATCGCAGACTGCTCCTCGGAGAGAGGATTCGAGATCAGCACGGGGTCAGACAGCGGATCGGCAGCATCGAGTCGCAGGCGGGTCGCCACCTCCGGCTCGTGGAACGAGTAGGAGACGATCTCCATTCCACCCAGGTCACGAAGGACGTCCTCCGCACGACGGACCTCAGCCTGCGCTCGGGTCAGTCCACCGGCTCTTGCCCTGCCGGTCGACGGCAGCGTGGCAGGGAGAGAGGAATCGAGATCCGCCAGCCTCGCGACCTCCTCGATCAGATCGACCTCGCGGCTGACATCTCCGCTGCGCTCAGGAGGGACCTGACAGATGAGGCTGTCCCCCTCCCGCTCGACCCCGAAGCCGAGGCGGGTCAACCGCTCGGTGCAGGTGTCGACGTCCATCTCCATCCCGATCAACGACGTAACCCGTGCGATCCGGAACTCGATCCGTTTCCTCTCTGGAGGCTTGGCCTCGATGTCTATCGTCCCTTCAGCCATCCTGGCTCCGCAGATCTCCACCATGAGCCGCGAGGCGAACCATTGAGCCCGGAGCGCCAACTCTGGATCGAGTCCCTTCTCGAACCGGGCCGATGCTTCACTGCGGAGTGACAGGTCCCGCGAGGTACGCAGGATCGAGGGACCGTCCCAAGTGGCGGACTCGAGCAGCACACGCTTGGTGCTCTCGCCCACCTCGGATGACGCACCTCCCATCACCCCTGCAATCGAAACGGGGCCCTCCGAGTCGCAGATGACTATCCCCCCTTGGGGGATCTCTCGTGTCTCGCCGTCGAGGGTCACGACCTCGTCGCCTTCCCGCGCGAGGCGAACGGTGAGCGAGGACCCGGCGACGCGATCCAGATCGAAAGCGTGAAGCGGCTGCCCGCAGATCAGCATCACGTAGTTGGTGATGTCGACGACATTGTTGATCGGGCGCTGGCCTGCCTCGGTCAAGGCATTTGCCAGCCACGCGGGGGACGGACCGACCTCTACATCCTCGAAGACCCTGGCGGTGAATCGTGGGCAGAACTCGGGGCACTCGATCTCCACCGCGGCGATCTCGTCGACCTTCGCCCGCGGATCCGGCTGAGCATCCTCCTCCCACGGCGGCGGAGCCAGCGGATTGCCGCTGACTGCGTGCACCTCCCTCGCCACCCCGTACACGGAGAGGCAATCGGGACGGTTGGTGGTGACCTCCAACTCCAGCGCTTCCGATCTGTACGGAACAACCTCTGACAAGGCTGCCCCGGCCTCGTGTTCACCCTCCAAGACCATGATTCCCTCGTCGTCGACCCCGACGCCGAGTTCCGACGCGGAGAGGATCATGCCCTCGGATGCCACACCACGGAGCTTCGCCTTCTTCAGTTTCGTGCCATCGGGCAAGACCGCCCCGGGAAGCGCCACCGGAACGAACAGACCCTCGGCAACGTTGGGGGCGCCGCAGACGATCGTCCGCTCCTCGCCCGTATCGACAGTGCAGACCCTGAGTCTGTCTGCATCGGGGTGGGGCTCGACTGATGTGACACGCCCGACCACGAAACCTTCTTCGGATGCCTGACCCGCGGAGTCGACGCGCTCGACCTCGGTTCCCGACATCGAGAGCCGCTCAGCGATCTCTGATGCCTCCCAACCCGGGTCGCAGTACTCGCGCAGGACTCCGAGCGGCACCCTCATCCGAACTGTCCGATCAGCCTGACGTCGCCCTCGAAGATGCGACGAAGGTCACCGATGCCGTGCTTCAGCATTGCGATCCGCTCGATTCCCATCCCGAAGGCAAAGCCCTGGATCCGTTCCGGGTCGTAACCGTTGCTCTCGACGAAACCGAAGACCTCGGGATCGACCATGCCAGCACCCCCCACCTCGATCCAGCCGATGCCCTTGCATAGACCGCACCGCTGACCCTCTTCCGTCACGCCCTCGCTGCAGACAAAGCAGGACACGTCGAATTCGACGCTCGGCTCGGTGAAAGGGAAGAAGTGTGGACGCATCCGGATCTCACGGTCTGGCCCGAACAGCCCGCGCAGGAGTTCGAGCAAGGTCCCCTTGAGGTCAGCAAGCGTTATCCCCTCGGCGACCGCGAGACCCTCCACCTGATGGAACATCGGACTGTGAGTGGCGTCCGAATCCCTGCGATAGACCTTCCCCGGAACCACTATGAATAGCGGCGGAGCCTGGGATTCCATCGCTCTGACCTGGACCGGCGAGGTATGAGTCCGGAGCAATACCTCGTCATCGAGAGCTCTAGCCAGGCTCCCGGGGGCAACGTAGAAGGTGTCCTGAACCATCCGGGCAGGGTGCCCCTCCGGATGGTTCAAGGCTGTGAAGTTGTAGAAGTCGAGCTCTATCTCGGGCCCCTCAGCGACCCGATAGCCCAAACCGACCATCAGATCTTCGATCCGCCTCCGCGTCAGGGTGATCAGGTTCAGGTTGCCGATCGGAAGCGCCGGAGCCCCGGGGAGCGAGATATCGATTCCGCCGCCGGCTATGGCTTCGGCCATCTCTCCGTCTGCCAGCGCCGTCTCGCGCTCGGACAGTAGGGATTCGATCTCCGCGCGGACCTGGTTGGCGGCCTTGCCCGCAGCCGCCTTCTCGGCATCCGGAAGCTCTGCGATACCGCGCAACAACGAGGTCAGGTGCGACCTACGCCCGAGATACTCGACCCGTATCTCTTCGATCTCAGCCGTGGTTTTCGCAGCCGAGATCTTCTGCTCCGCTTCGCTTCCGATCTTCTGGATCTCGTCAAGCATCGTGCCCACCTGTCGCTATCGAGTGAAGTGCGATCGCAGCAGCCGCTCCGACGTTCAGGGACTCGACTGCGCCGCCACTTTGGATTGGAATGGTTACGAGTTTCTCGCAGAGATCGGTCACTTCGACTGGCAGGCCCTCTCGCTCCGCGCCGAGACAGAGGGTTCCTGCGCCCGCCAAGTCGCTGGGGGACCCTCCCCCGTGAGCTACGAGGGCGACCCTGGGCGACGGCAGACCTTCCACGGACTCAGCCCGGACGGGGGGCGATGCGAACACGGCCCCCATGCTCGCGCGTACGGCGCGGGGTGAGAGGGCATCGGCCGAACCGGGACCGAGGACCACGGTGCCGCCGGTGAGAGCTGCCGCGGTCCGGACTATCGTGCCGACGTTGCCGGGATCACCTACGCCGTGCAGATAGACGCAAGGGGCTTCGATCGGCGATGGGGGAAGCGTCTCCCAGACGGCTATCGCCCGCGTGCCGGAGCCGAGGCTGGAGACCCTGGAGAGGAGGTCCTCGGGACACTCGATGCCCTCGAGGCCGCTGCCGGGCGCAACCAGGGCGAAGACAGGTGTGAGGCCCGCCTCCCTGCCGGCCTCCAACAGGTCCTCCCCTTCGCTCACGAAGAGCCCTTCACGCTCACGGTATTTCCGCTGAGCGAGGCGCTTGATCGTCTTGAGCTTCTCGTTGTCTGGACTGGTTATCTGCATATCTGTTCATCTCCGCTGGCCCCAGAATCGCTCCCCGAACTAAAAAGGGCGGCCCGTCTGAAACGGTCCGCCCGGTCGAAGCGCGATTCCGCCTGCTGGAAGCTAGGCGGCCGCACCCTCGCGGGCGAGCTCGACGAATCGGCGAAAGCCCTCAGGGTCATTGACTGCGATGTCAGCGAGCATCTTGCGGTTGATCTCGATCTCGGCCGCCTGAAGGCCGTGGATCAACTGCGAATAGGTCATCCCCTCCTGCCTCGCAGCCGCATTGATGCGGGTTATCCAGAGACGCCTGAACTCGCGCTTACGCGCCCTGCGGTCGCGAAAGGCGTAATAGCCCGAGCGCTGGATCTGCTCATTGGCGAACCGCGGGCTCGAATGCTTCCTCCCCCAATAGCCCTTGGCTTGACCGAGGGTCTTCTTCTTGCGGCGGTGACGCGCCGGTGCGTTGGTCGTACGCGGCATCAGCTATCCCCGTTTCCGAGCATCCGGCCAGCCCGTGCATGATCGGCCTCAGAGATCACGGAGGGGCGACCGAGCCGCCGCTTTCGGTTTGCCGACTTCTTACCCAGGTTGTGGCTGGTGTTCGCCCTGCGCCCCCGTAACTTGCCGCTTCCAGTCTTTCGGAAACGCTTCTTGGCGCCGGAATGTGTCTTCATCTTGGGCATGGCTGGGAAGTAAAGCAGGAAGCGGCCCCGAGGAGGGCCGAACGGTTTCAGTCAGAACTCTCGGGTGCGTCCGGGGGACTCTCGTCGGACTGGGGCTTACTGGCCCCTTTCGACGGCCCGAGCAGCATGGTCATGTTCCGGCCTTCCTGCATCGGCGGCTGTTCGATGATCGATATGTCGGAGAGATCCTCGAACAATCTCTCGAGCAGGACCCGTCCTTGCTCGGGATGAGACATCTCGCGTCCACGGAACATGATCGTCACCTTGACCTTATCCTGGCCACGGAGGAAACGCTCGACGTGTCCCTTCTTGGTCTCGTAGTCGTGGTCGGCAATCCTCGGGCGGAGCTTGATCTCGCGCACGTTGATCTGCTGCTGGTGCTTGCGGGCGGCCTTCGCCTTC